>WJJQ01000045.1 GCA_014729615.1 Candidatus Peregrinibacteria bacterium
AAATGTGGTTTCTTTCATAATGGCACGCGGGGCAAACGGCTTTTTGCATTTTATCTACCAATGCCGGATTCAAGTCCTTTAAATGCTTCCAGCTTTTTTCTTCGTAAACCGCATTACAGTATTTGCAGATTAAGGTTTCACCCTTTTTTACTTCTTTACCTCTATTAGGGTCATGAAAAGCAATGTCTTTATTTGGATCCATTATTTTTTTATTAATGATTTGAATAGAATTTTAAGGTGAAACCATTAAGGAGGCAAGAGTTAATATTTTTATAGGTTTAAAATATTGTATAAATCTTTTTTAATATTTTTTTTCTGAATAGGGATTATATTGTCGGCAGCTTCGTTGTTTAAAGTGTTCAAATCAACATTTTTTCTTATTATTTGTTCGGGCGCGTATTCACTGATAATAGCAATTTCATCGGGATCCGCTTTCCCCCATAACGCCAAAATCCCCAGGGCGCATTTGTATTTTTTTGCCAGGGCCATGTCTTTGGATTCATTATCACCAATTATAGCCACATGACTTTGGCAATAATCCAAAATGTCCGATGTTTTTGTTCCAATTAATTCAAGTATGTCTTCTATGCGGGTGTCAGGTTTTTCATGCTCCAATTCTTGTATTTCAAAAGGGAGTTTATAGATACCGCGCTCGTGCTTCGTCCGTATATGTGCGGGAAGTTCATAAGACAGATCCGGATATTTTTTCGCGTGAACGCTTGATAAATAATCTGTTAATTTTGACCTGCGTAAGCGCATCCCCGCCTGAAACGACGGCGCGTCCGTGACTACATGATTTTTAATTTTTTTGTCATGGGAAGCTTGAACGACTCTCCGAATACCCGGAAACAATTTTAAATATCGGTTGCGAATATGATTAAATGTTCGTTGAGCGTTTCTGGTTAGTTTAGCGATGTCAGACCGGGATAATTTTGTATCCTTAAAAAAACCGGCCGCTTCCACGCCTTGAATTAAGTAGGGGGATTCAATGGTACCCGCCAGTGTATAAAATTCTTTCATGACTCTTTTTACTTCGGGAAGCGGTTTGTCGGTAGTGTTTGAAATAAGTTGCGCCATGGCGGGATAAGCTTTTGACGCGTATCTGATCCAGTTCCAAAAAGTGTTGTCCGCGTCCCAGATAATTTCTCTGATTTCGGGTTTTTTTCGCATAATATTTTAGTGTTGATCAGGTATTTATATAAACTTTTTGTTTAAGAAAGGCAATATCTGCGTTGCGGTAATTTGCGCGAAGCGTTAAAATATGTTATAATATAATGAATAATTATTTGTTTATGGATAATATCATTGTCATTCAGGGAATAGGATTTGTAGGTTTGTTTTTCGCGATTTTAGAGGTTCAGCAAAAAAAGCGAAATAAAATTTTGGCTATGCATATGTTGTCTTTGGCAATGTTTGTAGTTCATTATATTCTGCTTGGAGGGTGGACGGCCGCAGTTGTTACTTTTATTGGAATTTTACGTTTGGTAATTTTCATTCAAAGATTTGAAAAAGATTGGGCAAGGTCAAAAAATTGGCTTTATTTGTTTATAATTGCTTTTTTATTGTCAGGTATTGCAACTTGGAAAAACGCTTATAGTATATTACCCGTAGGTGGAATGATTTTGGGTACTTTGGCTTATTGGAGCAAGAAACCTTTTCATACGAGATTGTTGATTTTAGCATGCACACCACTTTGGACCGTTTATAATATTGTTTTTCAATCATGGCCGGGATTAATAGGGGAATTTTTTATTTTAATTTCCACTTTGATAGGCATAATGAGACTTGATGTAAAAAGCAAAAAACTGTTTCCCAAAGAAAAGGCTGCAGAAAAGGTTACTCTTTATCATAAATAGTTAAGAAGAAAGTCGTTTGTGTTTGATTATTTATAAAGGTATATTTAGCGAAGATTTATTAATTTTAGCATGTCTGATTGGTTAAGTAATGAGGAAAGAATTATTCAGCTTTTGGAAGAGCAGAATAAGTTATTAAAAAAGCTAGTTCATGTTGAAAGAGGTCAAGGTAGGCGAGCCTGGGTGCAGTTTTTTATAAAAAATTTACCGATTATTATATTATTGGTGGTACTGGTGTATATGTATTTTTCGCTTCAGGCATATTTGAGAGCTATTAACGCTGAAATAAGTGCTATTCAGGGTAATGTCGGATCAGTTTTTACACTGTTGGAGGATCAATATTCTTTTTTAAGCGGAGCGTTTGGTCAGGTTTTAAATACACTGAAATCTTACTTGCCAAATCTTACAGATTTGCAGCAAATTGATCTTTCGGGCTTGTCTGAATTATCGGATCAAATTAAATCCAGTTTATTTTAAGTATTATGGCGGGAAGAGTTTTACTAATTCATGGTTTCGAGGGAAGTAATAAAAAAGGATGGCTTTCATGGTTGTCAGATGAATTGAGAACCATGGGCTATACGGTAATGGATGATGATTTACCGGATCCGGATCATCCTAATTTTGAAAGAGATATGGCTTTTTTGAAAAATCAAATTAGATATTTTGATGCGGGAGACACAGTGCTGGGCTTTTCTTTGGGAGGTTTTTATGCGAGCAAATTGGTTGAAGAAAAACCGCTTGGCAGGTTGATTCTTGTCGCGCCCGCGATTGCCGCAATTGATACCGAGTATTTAAGAAGTATTTGGCCCGAATCAGACGTAGATGCATTGGAAAATGTTTTTGCTCATGATGTTGATATTGATAACTTACAGGTGGATGAGCAAATAGTTTTATTATCAAAAGACGATCCCTTTGTTCCGTTTAAAATTAAGGTACTTTTTAATGATTATTGGGATATTATAGTGTATGAAAATATGGGGCACTTCAGTATGAAACAGTTTCCCGATTTACTAGGTTATTTTTAGTTTCATAGTCAATTCGCACAAATTGATATCCCTGTTTTTTTAGCTCTGTAATGATGATATCTACGGACTTTATAAATTCATCCGGTGATCGTTCCCATCCATCATGAAGGTATATGATTGAACCGGGCTTTGTGTTTGCTATTACCTCCTCTGCGACTTTTTCCCCATCATATGGAATTTGATACTCGGAAGGAGGATCATAAGTGCCCGTAACCATTGTTTTGTTCAATTTGTTAAGGACAAGGGGTAGTATTATGAATTTTGCCGAGAACGGGGGTCTGAAATACTTTACTGATGATTGACCGGTTTGATGAATCAAAGAATCCGTTGTTTCAATTTGATTAATCATAAAGGCGGGTGATTTGAAGTACATTCTAACGTGATCGTATGAATGATTTCCTATAAGATGTCCGTTTTTATGAATTCTTTTCGCAAGTTGCGGATATTTATTAATTTGTTTTCCCAAAAGAAAAAAGGTTGCTTTGACGTTTTTTTGATCAAGTAGCTCAAGCAAAGGGGGAGTTCTTGTAGCTGATGGTCCGTCGTCAAATGTAAGCGCTACAATTTTTTGATCGGTTTCCAGTTTATGCAAAGGTGTCGTAAAAAGCGCTTGATCCCATGAGCGGCTGTATTGAAAAAGTAAACTTATGAAAATTAAGAAAACGGGTAAATTGACACTAAATAACTTGATACTTTTTTTCATTTATTTAATTAGTCTTAAACCTTTTTTTTCAATTCTACGTTGCAGTTTTTTTACATCATTTTCAAATTTACTTACGTTGGCACCGGCGATTTCCGCTCTCTTTATTGCAATTTTCAGATCATTAAACGAATTTTTATCCATTTGTCGCCGTGTAATGATAATTTGTTCTTGAATTAGTGGATCATATAGGGCATCTAAAAGCGGAGAAACTTGTTTTTCAAAATTTCTGACATCAAGTCCCATTTCTTTCGCTACTTCTATTGTATTTTGTAATGCTTCCAATTTTGGTTTGTTTAGGTCGTTTTGTGTTTCAAATAATTTCGTTTCAATATATGGATAAACAATTTCCTGCCGGTAGCGGGGGATTTGTTCTTCAATGTCGATTACATCAGCGCCGGCTTCTTTTGCTTCCTTTATAATCTGTATGAGAGATATAAGCGCTACAAAACTTTTTTCTGTTTCGACATCTTTTAAATGTTTTTCCGCTGTCATACGCAACATGCCTTTTTGCACATGAACGATTCTTTTTTCAATGGATGTTAAATCAACACCAACACGCTTTGCTTCTTGGCATTGCTCCATTAAAAAGTCTACAGATAACTGATTTAAAGTCTTTTCAGCCGCTCTTAGCGCGGCAATTATCCTTGGTGTAAAAAGGTTCCGGTATAAAACGGTAACTTCGTCTTCCAGGTCATCAACATAGACATTGTCTTTTTTTACTTGAGCCAATTGCCCCTCAATGTATGCCAGAGAATGTCTGGATGGTTTTACTTTATTCTGATCTATTTTATTTGATATTTTTTTTCTTAATACAAGTGCTTTCACCTCTTCAATATCCTCTTCATATTCATAGTATATTTCTTCAAGACCAGCATTTTGTAGTCGTTTAATTACATCTGCAAGCTTTTGAAAATCTTTTGAATTTGGATTTTCACGAAGATGGTAAATTCTTTTTGCAAGGTCACGTGAAAGTACGTTTTGTTGTAAAGAGTATACTTTTAATTCTACCCCTGTCATATCTAATCCGGCATTTTTTGCTTCATTATAAGCTCGAATCAGTCTTTTAAAAGTGGTATTATTTGGGTCTTGTTCACATTCCGCCAGGGCTTCTTTTAAATTTGTTTCCAGTGTTTCGTCACTTTCAAGATCGTCAAGCAAATCCATTACATGGTTTGCATTTGCGGTTATGTCATTTACTCTACTGATTTCAGTGCGAGAAGAAGGCGCGGTAAATTCACTGAATACAGCTTCAGCAAATACGGGAATGTATAATCTTAAATTGTTGTAAGCGGCGGGTGCGAATTTTGCGAGTACATTGTCAATTTGCTTACCGGTTTGAGAATTTTTACCATTTTGAAGATCGTCAATGCACTTGCCTGTCAAATCCGCAAAATCATCTTTACTCATTTCTGAATTCACATTTGCCGCAACGTATTTCGCGAATTCATAAATAACATCGTTTAAATTTGGCAGATTGGATTCCAATTTGTTTAAAGTATCTATTATCTCCTCTGGAGAAAGCGGTTGTTCTTGATGAAATTCGTTGGTTTCGGTCATTGATTAAAATGGAAGTTCAGGCGCAAAAACTAATAATTTTGAGTATATCAAGCGTCCTGTTCATTTTAATCTTAAAGTGTGAGGTGATTATTATCAAGATTTACTTTCTAATAAAAGAAACGGTATTGGAATGATAGTACTGTCCGGGATTATCCATGCGACTCATTTGAAGCTTCCTTAACTCGGGATGGTTTTTTCTATAGAAACCATCCTTTTCATAAGGTGATTCAAGTTCGATTCCCTCTTCTGCCAGTTGCCAGGGAGTTCGACCCCATGTTTCATATGGATCACCGCAGCATCCACCATCGGATTCGCCAATTAGTATGTATTCTTTCAGGTTTTTACATTTTCTCGTGTCTTTGGTTAAATCTTCTTTGTGTGGCATCCAACTGAATAATGTAATATCGGGCTGGTATTTTTGTAATGCATCTTTATGGTTTATTTTTTCCACTTCAAACAGTTGTTTTAAGTTCCATTCGCCGGAATCGGTTGCAATCACTTTTGCTTTTCCAGGTGCTTTTTCATTAATTTTTTGCTTTAGAAAGTGTGAAAGCTTGCCATTACCGGCTCCTATTTCAAGAATTACAAGAGGTTTTTCCGTATTGGCACCGTATTTTTCTATTTGTTCCGTTAAATAGTCTGATAATTTTTCTATATATTCTTCTGTCAGTACGTCAAAAACCGGTTCAGTTTCATTTGAAAAATATTCATACCATAATTCGTATGTTGGAAATGCTTTTTCAACTTCTTTTCTTTTTGGCAGAATTTTATGATCTTTAAGTTTTTCTCTTAATTCGGATGCAGAAGGCAGAGTTTCTTTTGAGGGAGACTTATTTTCTAGGAATTCCGGTTTTTCTGTTGCGTTAAATTTTTTATATTCAGTCATGTTGTTTTAATTCCGTATTATGCAGTAGATTGGCTAGTAATGGATAAACATTTAAAGAGACTCTGTTTGGTAAATTCGGGGATGAATATAGTTTGTTACGTAAATCCCAAAGTTTAAAAAAATTTTCATATGTGGGTTTACTGATTTTGTTTTCCTTTTTCAAATTACTTAATAAAACTGGTATAGGTTCATTTTCACCCACTTGTGCTTTTTTACGAACTTTGTTTTCCAAAGCTATTATTTCTTCTAAAAACTTAGTTGTTTGCATGGTAAATTAAATAATTATCATTTAATTATACCATAAAAAGTGATTTTTTAATATAAAAGCTTGCGGATTGCTCTATTGAATGGCAGTCTCAAGGGGAATCGAACCCCTGTTTTCAGGATGAAAACCTGATGTCCTAACCACTAGACGATGAGACCGCGTTTTCAAGGTTGAATGCATTTGAAAAATGCCAAAAAAGTATATCGCGTAATCGTTGAAAGTCAATTATTTTTTTTGCATTGAAAAGGTCGGGACAGAATAGGCAAAACTAATTCTTTAATTCCACATACATTGTGTTTTCCGGTTTAACCATTTCGCCTACGATTTCACTGGTTTCAATTTTTTCGAATGACATGGCTTGATTGATTTGTTGGTCGAGAGTGCGTTTTTCAATTAGTAATTCATCTTTTTTTTGTTGTTCCTGTTGAAGGGAGTATCCTTTTTGACTGGATGCGGTTGTGTTCATTAAAAAGACAATGCTTAAAAGAATTATCATTAAAAGCAGGGTTCCCAATAAGAGTGAAATTCCCGATTTTACTTCGCGGGATAATAGTTTTTTGCGTGGATAAATAAGTTTAGATTTTCTTCTTTGGCTTAAATCAAAATCCATATTCCGGTGATTGGGTTAATATTTCATCTTTAGGTTCTGATTCATCTATAACGCGGTATTCAATAAAAATCAATCCTGATCCCAGTGAGGCTATTTCTTCAAAGGCTCCCGATGTTAAATCTAAATCCAGTCCTGTGACATATGGTCCTCGGTCATTTACGATAACATTTATCTTTTTGCCATTCGCTAAATTGGTTACCTCAAGTTCAGTGCCAAATGGCAATGTTCTGTGTGCCGCCGCCATTTTGTTTGTGTCGAATTTTTCACCGGATGCCGTACCCCAATTGACCCCCTCTGAACCATACCAAGAAGCGCGTGTAAACATTGAACCTTCCCGTGATTGCAATAAATGGTATATCATTTCAATAAATTCACCTCTGTTCATATTTTTATCGGGATATAATTTTCCCGTGTTTCTTTCTTTTATGACAAGGTCTCTTTCAGCCGAGATTTGCGCGTAAGCGGCGTACCACTCCGACGGATCAACATCTGAATAGGGATGTTCTTCAACTGTTTCAGGTATTGGTTCACCTTCGTGAATTAAAGTTATTTTTAGCGATTCTACCAGGTTAATTGTTTTTTCCGGATGAAATTTTCCGTCCGGGTATCCTTCAACAAGTCCTCCATTGTATGCCATGACAATGTAATCGAAAAACCAGTCTGAAGGTGTTACATCAGGGAAGAAAAAATCTTTCGGATCAGTCGAAAGTTTTTCTTTCGGTATAGCCTTCATAAGTACTTTCAATGCTTCAGCTCTGTTAATTTCGTTATACGGCCGAAATTTTCCGTCCGGATACCCTTCGATTAAGCCAAGTTTTCTTAGTTCAGTAACCGCGACAAAATTCGGGTGGCCCTCTTCAACATCGGGAAAAGGTTCCGTGTCTTCCTGAAAAAGGGCGTCAGCCGTACCGGGTAGTTCATCTATGATTAAAGTCGTGGTTGTGTCCTGCGCAATTGTTAAATGCACTGATCCTAATAATGCAAGCGTTAAAACTGCTGTGAACTTTTTAACCGGCATGTTTCGGTTTAATGGTTAAGTACCTATGATCGCCTTCACCAACAGATTCTGTAACAATATCTTCGTATTTTTTCGCAAGGTATAAATGTACGACACGTCTGAAATATGGAGACATGGGTGGCAGTGACTGAGGTTCGTTTGATTTTTTTGCCGCTTCAACTTTTCTTTCCGCCAATTCAATTACATTGTCTTCTTGTCTTTTTTTATAGTTATCAACATCCAGATTCACACTAATTTCGGTTCCCGCTTTTTTTCGCGCAATTATTTTTACTATGTTTTGCAATGCGTGAATGTTTTCACCATGATGTCCTATCAATAAACTTGGTTCTTCGCTTTCAATATTCACTTTATATGTGTTTTCACTGTCGTTTTCTATGCGAATTTTTCGAAAAGGAGAATTTATTTTTTGCAGGATTTGCTCTATCGTGTCGCGAATATTTTCTTCCATTTTTTATTTCAGGTTATAATAATAGATTATTTATTGTTTGCTCCCTTGATAACTTTTATACTGGAGCTTTCTTTTTGTACTGATTTATTAACAAAATATTGCTGGAAAATGCCGAATACGGTTGATGTTGCCCAATAAAGTCCGACACCCGATGGTATGGAAGCAGTGAAGATTGCAATAAGTACTGGCATTGTGTACATCATCATATTGCTTGCCATTTCCATTTCCGGAGCTTTCTTTTTGTTTTTTTCTCCATTTGCTTCTTTTTCCGCTTGTTTCTTTTTTGTTCTTGCCATTGCCAGTTTCATTTGAAGGAATTGTAAGCCACCAACAATGATCGGTAATACTAAAATATTTATTTCTGTTAAGTCCAATACTCCAAGAAAAACAGTATTGATGGATGTGATTGAAAAATCTTTCAGAGGGCCGTATAGAAGATGAATATTATCTGGACTCAGACCCGTTTGAACAACGTAGAAAATCGCAATTAAAAAAGGTAATTGAATGAAAATAGGTAAGCAGGAACCAAAAGGGTTAACCTTATGTTCTTTCCATAAAGCCATGGTTTCTTTGGCTATTTTTTCCTGATCACCTTTATATTTTTCCTTAATTTTGTTCAGTTTGGGTTGAATTTCCTGTAAACGTCTTTGTGATTTCATTGCTCCCTGTGAAGGGAAAACAAGTATTCCTCGTATTATTAATGTGAGAATAATTATCGCAAAACCAAGGTTATGGCCCGGTAATATACTCACGATCCAAATGAGCGCATTATAAATTGGCTGATAGAATCCGGATATCCAAAGCCAATTGAACCAACCTTGTTTTTTCACTTCGAATTCATTTGATTCTATTGTTGTATTTAACTCGCTGTTTTCTGGCACTTTCACATCGGCAAATATTTTGTAGGTTCCTATTTCGCCAAAGAGGTCAAAGTTGAAACCGGTGAATTCTATTGTTGCAGATTCGCCGGGCAATATTTCCGTGTCTGAAGCGTTTTCGCATGAAATATCAGCTGTTGCGCTTATTTGTTGCCATTCTCCCGCAACTTTTTTTTCGACTATTAGTGGCTCATTTGGGCAATTATTCTCTATTATGGCTGTTTCGCCGGTATTATTTTTTATTTCAACCGCAATTTCGTTATTTTGTCTGTAATTGTCTTTAAGGGTTTTTATGTCAAAATCGGCGCCGGATGGCGTTGGCTCTTCACCTGGTCTTAAAAATAAGCTTAGAATTAAGTAGACTCCCAAAAAAAGCAGGCCATAACTTAATAAGTTCTTTTTATTCATAAATTTTTTTGAGTAGAGATTTTATGTTTTGCTCCATTTCAGAATATGTCATTTCAAGAATTTTTGGGGAGCCAATAATTATAATGTTATATTTTTTTTCTGATAGATCTTTATTTAGTCGCAGTATTTCGTAGATCTGTCGTCGGAGTAGGTTTCTTTTAATTGCTTTGGGTGTCACTTTTTTGCTGACGATAACCGCGAATTTATTTGTTGCTTCCCGGTTTTCAACGAATTTAATGCTGAAAACAGGGCTAAATATTTTTTGTCCTTTCTTAAGTACTTGCTTTACTTCGGATCTTTTTAATCTGTTTTTGCGTGAAATCATGGGATAATCCCAAAGACTAGGTGACTTTACCTTTTGGCTTTACAGTTAGTTGTTTTCTTCCTCGTGCTCTTCTTCTGTTCAGAACTTGGGATCCTTTTTTTGTGGACATTCTCTTTAAAAAGCCATGTGTTCTAGCTCTTTTTCTTTTTTTCAGTTTTCCTATCATTGTATTTCGGGTAAATATGCTGAAAGATAATAGCGATACGACTGTGGAGTGTCAATAGGATGTATTATATGCTCACTATTTCTTCTTTAAACCGTTAATTGATCCGAAGATGGATCCTATTATGGCTCCCATACCGGCTCCCAAAAATGTTGCCATTGAAACAGGTATTACTTCATTATATGAATTGTTTGGATCCATTAAATTGGCCAAATACGCGAGTCCCCAAATCGCGAAACCAAGTAAATATCCTGCAAGTAAGCCTATAACGGCGCCAAGCAGTGCTTTAAGAATTAGATTTGTAAATGTATCTTTTTTCATTGAGACAGGAAATTAGTAATAATTTGGTTTCCGGTCGATGTCGCGAAGGATTCCGGGTGAAATTGTATGCCGAAAAGAGGTTTTTTACAATGTTCAATTGCCATGATTATATTATTTTCTTCTTCACGGGCGGTAACCACCATGCTTTCCGGCAAGGTGGATTCTTCTATGACCAATGAGTGGTAACGCATGGCTGAAAAAGGGGATGGGACGTTTTTAAACAGTCGTGAATTATTGTGATTAATCAGGCTGGTTTTTCCATGAAAAATTTGAGCGGTTTTGATGATTGATGAGCCGAAAGCATGCGCAATGCCTTGATGGCCCAGACAAACGCCCAAAACGGGAATTTCAAAGGTCTTAATTATTTCGGTACAAATGCCAAAATCGGACATGTTTTCCACTGTGCCCGGTCCGGGAGAAATAATTATATGCGTCGGATTGACAGCTTGAATATTTTGTATGATGGAATCGTTTTTAACCACGAAAGGATTTCCGCCACAGGCTCCAACCTGTTGGAAAAGGTTATAAGTAAAGGAGTCATAATTGTCTATAATAAGGGTTCTCATCTGTTTCTTGTGTTTATGACGTTTTTGTAGTATTTTTTGGGGGTAAAATTTTGCATGTTTACTTTAGACTATGTCAGTTAGAACTCAACATGAATTTCTATTAATCGGTAGGGATGAGGGAAGTTTTGTAGAGAATTACGCTTATGATATCGGAGAACCGGGTGATCATAGCGGGCAAATATATGTTAATCTTGAAATAGAAAACAATCCCGCCGATGCCGAAAAGATCGGGGAAATAATTTTTGATACTTTGAGAAGGTCTTTTTATGCCGATTTGGAAAAAGATCCGTACGCAAGATTTGAAGATGCGGTCAGGGATGTAAATGTGGCTTTGCGACAAATGACTGAAGAAAAAGCATCCAAATTTTTGGGAAATTTAAATGTGATGCTTGCCGCTATTGTTGATAATACATTGTATTTAACTCAATCAGGGGATGCCGAGGCTTATTTAATCAGAAAAAGACTTTGCAGTACAATTAGTGAAGGTTTGGGTGATGAAAATTCAGAGGAAATATTCTCTAATATTGCCAGCGGTACTTTGGAACCCGGTGATTTTATTTTATTCAGTTCTACAAGATTGCTTCGTTATATCAGCAAAACAGATTTGTCCAAAATTGTTTCCAGCAAGAATATAGTTGCTTCATTGACTGAATTAAAAGATTATTTAAGTACTGAAGTTTTGGGTCGCATTGGTTTAATTGCCGCGGGGGTTTTTGAAAGTACTCCAATTATGGATGAAAATGAGAGAGGACAAATTGTTGAACATTTACAAAAAGAAGAGTCATACAGCAGGGATCCCGGACAAAAAACCGATGTGATGAAGTCATTGCAGGATTCTGTGAAAAAGCTTACAGGTGTTGTGGCCGATCTTAAGGATAAAGTTGTTGGTGCGGTTTCAAAAAACAAAGAAAGAGTTGTTAGAGGGGATCAAACACGTGCTTCCAAGATGCCAAAATTGGATTTTTTCGGGTTGAGTGCTGAACGGATGCTTGCCATTATTATTATCTTAATATTGGTTTTGGTTGGAGGTATTTGGTGGATGCGGTCAAATGCAGCAAATCAGGCGAGAATTGAAGAATTGGATAATCAATTGGGTCAGGTTCAGGATCTTATCAATTCAGCTGAAACTACCGGACAGTATAGTAAAGAACAAGCAGGGACCACTTTAAACAATGCCGAACAACAGGCTCTGGAAGTGTTGAATTCAGGTTATCACAGGGCTAAAGCAAATCAATTGCTTGAGCAAATTCAGGTTAGCAGAGATACACTTGATGGTGTGATTCGACCTGAATATCGAGTAGTTGCCGATTTGTCTACTGAGCGTGAAAATGTTAATGCGCTGGGCTTATTGAGTTTAAATGATGCTTTGTATGCATATGAATATAATGGTTTGTATCCGATATTGCTTGATGATGTTCAAGATCCGTTGACGATTGATGAAAACGAAAGCGTTACCATGGCAACCGTTTATGATGATAATCAGTCTATTTTGTTCATGACCGAATCCAATAAAATTATTGAATATAAAGATGATCGAATGACTTTTATTGATACCGTTGATGGCGCATTCAAGGATGGGGTAGATTTGTCATCTTATGGTAATCGCATATATGTGTTGAATCCCGAAGATAACCAAATATGGCGATATACCAGAACAAGAGATCGATTTGATAGTGCTGAAGCATATAATGTGGATGCTGATTTGACCAACTCGGTGTCTTTAGCTATTGATGGAAATATTTTTGTTTTAAATACGGATGGTACGGTGGTTAAGATTTTCCGGGGAAATAAAGAAGATGGATTCCGTTTGAATAAGTTGCCTGTTGAACCAATAGAAAATCCAACTGATATTTACACGGAACTAGATATGAGTCAGGTTTACATATTGGAGCCTTCAAAGCAAAGAGTGTTGGTTTTTTACAAGGATAACGAGGGTCAGTTAACTTATAATAATCAATATGTATTGGAGGATTTAACTGATATTAGAGACATTTATGTAGATAAAGATACCAATAAGATTTATTTATTGGATCAAAGTAAAGTCTACGAATTACAAAACTAAGAAAGTGTCTTTATTTCAATTTCTCTTCGGTAAATGGGAGCTTCGTAGCTTTCCGCTTCAAGAAGGTCGTTAATAAATTCGGCAATTTTTATGGACGCGTCCGGATTGCTGGCTTCTTTTAAATTTTTGGCAAACATTTTTAGGTTCGAAGCCACGTAATTAAAATCTTCTGCAAATGATTCCATGCTTTCCGAAACTCGCCCCAAGTTGTATGTTTTAATGAATTCGACATTACCCTCTTCGGGACCGGGAATGATTGATGTAATCACCATTGGTTTTTGAGCGGCAATGCATTCCATTGTGGTTGCTCCGCCCGCTTTTGTAACGATTAAGTCGGATGCTTTAATGAATTCAGCCATTTTTTCAGTCCATCCTATCACTTTCGCGTTTGTGTTTTCAGTTAATTTTTCCAGTCTCGGTTTATTTTTTGAATCCCGACCCGTAATTATTATTATGTTTGGATTCCTTTTGTCTTTAATAATGGTTTGTACTATTTGCTGATTTTTTCGGTAGCTTTGCGCAGTAGGTAAAAATAAGACCGTTAATTTTTTTGGGTTGAGTCCCAGGCTTGTCAGTACGTCTTCTCTGTTTATTGTTTTTTGAAATGCCAGTTTGACGGGGAATCCTAGCACTTTAATTTTATTTTCATTTACATCCATGTTTAATAACGTTTGCTTGGATTCTTTATTTGCAACAATATGGAAGTCGATTTCTCCAAGTGTATAAACGTTATGAATTTTTATTGAATCGGTAATCACTGAAATTAGTTTGGCATCTTTCCGGCTTTTTTTCCAAATGTCCGCGACTATGTAATCCCATATGGGGAAGGTTGATACAATAATGTCGGGTTTTTTGTCCTCAAGTAATTTTTTTATTTTGGTTAAAGCAAAAGGGTATGTAACCTGATTGAGTAATTTCATTACCTGATTATTTTTGCCCGCGTTTTCATGCCACAGTTTATACAATGAAGGGGCATATTTTGTTGTACTGTCATAATATGTTTTGGTAATGCTATTCATGGTCGAACTAATCAGCTCCATAATATCGACAATTTCAACCGTATAGTCGTATCCATAGCAATGATGGATAGCGTCTTTTATTGCATTAGCGGCGCTCATGTGTCCCTGACCGACGGTTCCGCTCAATATTAAAATTCTTTTTTGTCTTTTTTTGAAATTGCTTAAATGGTCTTTTAAAGATGCAAGCGCTTTTGACAACTTTGTTATTTGTTTTGGATTAAGCTCTTTATATTCCTTTGCCACATCAATAAGTGCAGAAAGTCCCATCATCGATTCCGTACATTTGTTCATGTATGAATTCTCATTTCCCGAATTAATATTTAAAAGGCCCTTTGCAAGGTTTGAGGTAATAGAAAAAGATTCCTCTTCTATTTTTTTACACAAAATGGGGTTGTGTTCGCGGTCAAGATTGTCGGTTAAATCCGCGATTAATTTGATCGCTTCCTGGTAAACCTTTGTTTTTTGAAATTCAAACATTATTTAACGATTTTTATTGTTTCGATGGCAATTTGTTTTTCTTCGTCGGTGGGAATAACGAAGATTTTAACTTTACTTGTTTTGTCGCTAATTACAATGTTATCTTTTTTGTTGAGTTTTTGATCGAGTTTTATACCAAGATGTTTAAGGTTTTCGCATGTTTTTGTTCTTATGTAATGCGCGTGTTCACCAATTCCGCCCGTAAATGTGATCGCGTCCAGCCCTTGAAGAGGCACAGTATAGGATGCGATATATTTGGCCAGGCGATAACAAAGTACTTCCAAAGCCAATTTTGGCCCCGGTTTTTTGTTGTTGGCCCATAAATCACGCATATCTGAACTTAAATTTGAAATACCCAGTAATCCCGATTTTTTATTTAATATTTCGTCGACCTGCTCTGGTGTTCGATTTAATTTTTTTATTAAAAAAAGTGGTATTGCAGGGTCAATGTCGCCGCTTCTTGTGCCCATGGGAATTCCCTCCAAGGGTGTAAAGCCCATGCTTGTATCAACAGACTTACCATTAAGCACGGCGGAGACACTTGATCCATTCCCCAAATGACATACAACAATTCTTGTTTTTTTCTTTTTCAGTAATTTCGCGGTTTGATTGCTTACATAGGCATGACTGGTACCGTGGAATCCATATTTTCTAATTTTATCTTTTTTGTATAAATTATAGGGGAGAGGGTAAATAAATGCTTTTTCAGGAAGAGATTCATGAAAAGCAGTGTCGAAAACAGCAACTTGCGGAATTTTTTTTAGCGTTTTGGAGCAACTTTCAATCACTTTTAAATTGTGTGGATTGTGTAGAGGCGCCAGTTTAAATAAACTTTTTATTTGCTTTTCAACTTTGGCATTAATTCTAACAGGATTTTTAAACATGTCTCCTCCATGGACCACTCTGTGTCCCACAGCCGTTATTTCCTTTAAACTTGTAATTACTCCGGTTTTTTTCAAGTGATCCAATGCTTTTTTTAAAGCATCGCTATGATTTTTAGTCTCACCGTTTTGACCTATTCTCTCCATCAAACCGTCGGCGAGAGTTTCAATTTTTTTATTGAAAAGTTTATATTTTAGCGACGAGGAACCTGCGTTTAGTATTAAAATTTTCATTTGGAATCAATTAAATTTATATTTAGAATCAGCTGATTCGCATACGGTAAATGCGGTTAAATTTACAATATCAATCCAGCCGCACCCTCTGGATAAATCATTAACCGGTTTTTTTAATCCTTGTAAAATTGGACCGACAGCTTTTGCGCCGGCAAGTCTCTCGGTTAATTTATAGGCAATATTTCCTGACTCGAGATTGGGGAAAATAAGCAAATTGGCGTCTCCTTTAATGCTTGATTTCGGGTTTTTTATTGTTGCAACCTCGGGTACCAATGCCGCGTCAACTTGTAATTCACCATCGATAATTAATTTAGAATTTTTTATTTTCGCCAGCTTTATACCTTTTTTAATTTTTTCTATGTTTGGATGCTTGGCCGAACCCTTGGTTGAAAAGGAAAGTACGGCAATTTTTGGTTTAAGACCGAACTTTTTGGCTGTTTCATTGCTGTCGCAAATTATTTCAGATAAAGTTTTTGCATCAGGATCAATATTTATTGCGCAATCGGCGAACATAAGTGTTCTATTACCCAACTGAATAAAGAAAACTCCGGATACTTTATGAAATTTTTCTTTGGTTTTAATAATCTGTAATGCGGGCCTTATTGCATTGGCGGTTGGAGAAATCAGTCCCGTTACTATTCCATCGGCAATTCCTTCGAACAGTGTAATGCAAGCAAAGTAGTTTTTATCTTTAATAAGTTTGTTTGCCTTACTGAGAGTCAGGCCTTTATTTTTTCTAAGTTTATAAAGTATGCCCGCAAAATTTTTACTGTGCTCATTTTGATTTAAAAACTTAACCCTTTCCCAGTTTAATCTTATTTTATTTTGCTTTGCCAATTCTTTGAATTTTGTTTCGTTTTCAATTAAAAGGGGAGTGCAAATATTATCT
>WJJQ01000046.1 GCA_014729615.1 Candidatus Peregrinibacteria bacterium
CTACCCGCGCCGACGAACAGCTCCACACGTCGCCACAAACCGGTCAACCCACCGCCTCGCCTTTTCTTCCCCTCCTCGCCCAGATAATAGCGGTTACTATTCTCATCATGATAGGGCGAATAGTAATATCGATTGCCACCGTAGTAATCGGAGCGATTATTCGGAATCCGGTTTAAGGCTACCCCGATCACATTCGCTTCCGCCCGGCGCAATTGCTCCAACATGGCCATGGCCGCATCGGCGTGGGTCTTGCCCGGTTGCACCAGGAAAAGGACGTGGTCGACTTTGGAGGCCAGCACCGCCGCGTCGGAGACCATAAAAGGGGGGCTATCCAACAGCACCACGTCGGCGTGCTTCTGCAACGCCGCCAGCAATTGACTCATCTTTTGCGTCGCCAACAATTCGGCCGGATTGGGGGGTAGGCTGCCGCTGGTGATCACCGACAGATTGTCGATGGAAGTGGCCTTGATCACCGTTTCTAAAGAAAGGCGGGTGCGGAACAGATCCCCCAGTCCGGTATGGTTGGGCACGCGGAAAAGATGGTGCAGGCGGGGCCGGCGCAAGTCACAATCGACCACGATCACCCGCTGGTTATTCTGGGCCAGCACCACCGCCAGGTTGGCCGCCATCGTCGTCTTCCCTTCTCCCGGGCCGGGACTGGTGACGAGAATGGAACCCAACGGCCGTTCCATGGTGACAAAGCCTAAATTGGTGCGCAGGCTACGGAACGCCTCGGCCACCGGGGAGCGCGGGTGTTGCGCCACGTAAGGCGGCCCCTCTCCCGTCGCCTCAATCGTATCCGCCACGTAGCCGATCACCGGCAACTGCAACAAGGCGTGCACATCCTCCGGCGTCTTCAACGTATCGTCCAGATATTCGATGACGAAAGCGATGGCCCCCATAATGATCAGCCCTACGGCGGCCCCCAGCAGGGTGTTCTGCACGGGACGCGGTTGCACCGGCTCCTGCGGCGGCGTCGCCGCTTCCACCTGGACGACGTTAGGCGTGCTCTGCAAGCGGGCCAGACGCACCGCCTCGTAATTGGTGAGCAGGCTGGTGTAAATCTGGCGATAAAGGGCCAGGTCATTGCCGGCCGGAGAGAGACCCTCTCGCTCTCCCCCCTCCCCATTATTTCCTTTCAGGGCGAAATACTCCCCCTGCACTTGATTGAGACGGAATTGCAGTTGGGCCAGGGCCGTCTTTTTCTCCTGTAAAGTCGCCCGTTGCTCCGGGGTCAGCGTCGGCGCCGGCTGGTTGGCCCCGGCCGGACCCGGCGTCAGGGCTTCGATCTCCAGCTCCAATCCCACAATCTCCCCCTGTAACTGGAAAATGCGATCTTCTAATTCCGCCAGGCGCGCCGCCCGGCTTTCCGTCGACTCTTCCGTGTTTTCCGCCGCGTTCGCCTGCAATTGCTCGATCTGTTGCTCCACCTGGGCGATCTGGGTTTGCAGGCTCTCCTCCGAGGAAGCGAAGCGGCTGGTCTGTAACGTCTCGTTGTAGCCGATAAGGACTTCGACCAGCGTATTAGCCACCAGGGCGGCTCGTTCCGGGTCGTTGGCCCGCACCGTCACCTCCAGGAGGCGGGTGCCGGCGTCCTGGGCGGCGCTCACCTGCCCGGCCCGCACCGGAAAGCCCAGCCGGTCCCCCGCTTCCTGCAACACCGGTTCCGTGGTGAGCAGAGTGACGTAGGTGCGCATCAGTTCCTGGTCGCTGGGCACCACGTCGGCGGTGACGTTGCTCTTCTGCGGTTGCAGGATCATGACGCGGGTCGTCGCCTGGTACACCGGCTCCTGATACTGGCTGGCCAAGAACCCACCGCCGGCCCCCAACGCCACTCCCAAGATCAACAACCAGGCCCAACGCCGCAACAATGTCAGTAATAATCTTAGTTCCATGTTAACTCATCCGTGATGCGTCATGCGTGGTGTGTCTCGTCACGCTGCCACTTTGCCACTCTGCCACTTTGCCACTCTGCCACTTCGCTCCTCCGATCAAAAAAACGGCCGTATCTCTCGATAACGGCCGTTCCATTATAGAGCCAAAGCGCTCGGTAATCCGTATATTTTCAGTGAAGTCCAGCTCGGTAGTCAGTAATCAGTTCTCAGTTATCAGTCATCAGTAACGTGGCTGCCCGACCACTTCGCTCAGTCATCGGCGCCCGTTCACCGATCACTGTCCACTGTCCACTGATTCCGGTCCCCTATCTCCTTCTCCTCTATCTTTGGACCAACAAAACCGGTAATGACTCCTTCTTTGCTACACTCACTAATGTGCTATCGGCTGCTACAAATAAATCTAGAGACGTTGTCATATTTCTCGTTAAAGCAGAAGCGAGTTGCAAAGCATCAAGTGTTCGTAACCCCTCTTCCAGGCCCCAAGACTTCAACAACTCCACCGCCCGGTGTTTCTCCTCCTGCGAAATATGAAGTACTTCAAACCCTAACACATCTTCTTCAAACGCAGTCACCACCGCCTCGAAAACGGCCGCGGTGATCTCCTCAGTACGTACCTTCTTGGCCAATGCCGAAACCATCTCAATGATACATAAATCCGAAATGACAATAACAAACTGTTCCTCTGCCAATAGATTGTCAAGCACGGCAGTGCCTTCTTCCTGGTGATAGAGCTTGACCAACGCACTGGTATCGAAGAATAATTGTTTTGTCAAACTCGGTCCTCCCGCTCAGCAATCACCTCGGCACTTAAAGAACCGGAGATATCACTTAACAATTGGCGGACTTCAGGAAAAGTAAAATCTTGCAATTCCTGTGGTTTCCGTTTTTGAGATATTTTTTCCTTTCCAGTACCCGAAAAGACCCCGTATTCCGGAATACCAAACAAGGAGGGCAATTGCCTTTGCACCTTTCTCTTTTCCGCCGGGCTTAGCTGCTGAATAGCAATAATCACTTGCTCCGCACTTAACCGAAGCTGCCCATTCATAAATACCTACTCCTCACTATCCATCCACTATCCATCCACTATCCACTCCCCCTACCCACTGC
>WJJQ01000047.1 GCA_014729615.1 Candidatus Peregrinibacteria bacterium
TGGGTTTATGATCAAATTCAAGTCTCGCATTGGCGTTTGCTTTCGCAAGTATAGATGCCATTTTTTGAATGTTCTTGTCATCGTTTTCCAGTTTATGAGAAGCATTTTCCGAGTTGCTATATTCATAAACTTCATCAATATCTATAATGCTTTTACCCGCACTTCGTGATTTTTTCTCGGCAAAATCCATAAAATAATCCCATGCTTTTTGAACTTCACTATTTCCAAATTTCAGTCTGCTGAAGAATCTACCATTTGTTTTAAGGGGTGCTCCTATAACATAAATGTAATTTCCGTCCTTTTGCGTTTCAATTAAATTATTTTGTGTTAAAAAACTATCACTTACCTCTTTTGAGACCCCGGCCTTTTCGACCGCATCAACGAAAATCCATACTTCCTTGTCATTGGTTTTTGCTTTTACATATTTTAAACCATACAAAACTCTTTCATTTTTTCCTTCCGCGACCACAAGTTTATCAAGAGGATCCAACTGCCCTACTAATTTACCCCTGTCATCATAAATACGTGGTTTTGTTTCTTTTTTTACAATTATTGTGTCACCTTCCTTAAATTTTTCAGATTCTTTCATTTCCGGCAGCGCGCTGGTAGCTTCATTTTCTTTCTCGGTTTCTTTGGTTGCGGCTTTTGCTTTACCATTTGTTTTTGTGGCTTTCACAGCTTCTTTTTCATCTTTAACAATTTCTTTTTCCTTTTCTGCTTCTTCGGGATTTTTTTCACCTACAATGGTAACTTCATCTACCATTACAGAATTTGGTTTTGTTGAAAGCATTTTATCGTTTAAATGAAGCAATTCCGAAATACTGCCGGCTTCATTAAAATTGATGTTTTCAAGCTCTTCAGCTGTTTTTGCGTCGGAATTTCTTAAAATTTCGTACTTGCGATTTATTAATTCATTTTTAAGCTCATCCCTTATTAGCTCAAAGCATTGTTTAATGCTTTCACGGTCATTGTTATTAATTGTGGCCGGATCACGTGCCAAAAAATATCTTATGTCGGGATTCTTATATTCATAATTCAATGCTTCACTTGCATTTGCCGCGGTAACAACCATTTTTCGAAAACCTTCCCGAGCGGTTTTATTATATTTTTCCCATTCACTTGGTAAAACAAGCTGTGAAAGAACATTGAGTTGATGTGCCCCTTTGTTATATGCATATAGTTTTGCATCACCCTTTGGTGTATATGAAAGTTGCGGATACATTCTTGAAATTTTTTCAACCAAATACTGTTTATAAGGGTCGGTCTGATCACCCAGTTTTTCTTCTGCGATCATCATTAAACCTGCAATTAAACCCTCGGTTTCGGGTGCCAATCTGTTTCTATCAAAATGCACCAAATACTTACTAATACTCATTTTGGTCATTAAATCACTGTACATCAGCGCGTCATTTATCCAGCTATAATCATCATGAATACGCTTTGCCTCATGCATTTTGGCAATGGCCCCGTTTTCATCACCCTCTACTTTGTAAGCCATAACAAGACCCGACAATGTATATCGTGTTTTATTGTTTGCACCCTGGCTTATTTTTGCATTTTGCCAAAAATAACCCCAGTTTTCATAGTCATTTATTATGGCATCTTTCTTGAATGGGTCGGTTAGCTCGTTGGCATAACTTCTTGCCTGCGCAAACGTAGCTGTTTTTTCGGTCAAACCTTCCGCTATTTGCAATCTTTCACGTGAACGCCTGTGATTGCTTAAAATGCTTATTCCAACTCTTTCATAACGTTCCTTCAAAGCTTTAAGAGTTATTAATTCACTTTGTTTAAGATCCTCAATTTTTTCATTATGAACCCTGTCCGCCTGATCACCGGTAGATTTTTTTAAGCGGTCATACCTGTTAATAATGTATTCTTGTTCATCTTTAAAAGCGGCTTGAATATCTGCCTTTTTTAAATCTTCACCGGCATCGATACGGATCCCTACTTGTTCCAAAGGTGTTTTTTCCATTGCGGTTTTAAGTAAGGATTAACCAAGAAGACCTCTTATTAAATTTGCATCTTCATCTGAAATGCCATTTTTTGGTTTGGCTTTTGGCGCATTTTTTGCGTAATTAGCTTTTTTTGGAGCGGCCGGTGCTTTTTTGGCCACCGGTTTTGCATTAGGCTTTTTATCGGGTTCTTTCTTCTCTTCTTCCTTTTTCTCTTTCTTTTCTTCAACCTTTTTATATTTTTTCACAAAATCTTTTGGATGTTTCAAAGACGATAAAACCTTTTTTTGCGCCGCTACATAATAATCCTGAATGGCCTTTTTCTGTTCCGCGGGCTGTTCATCACCTTCAAGATAATTATTTAAACTTTCATACGACAGTTCATTCGACATAAGCAGAAGGTCTTTTAGCTGATATCCAATATCACCGCGACCTTCCATCGTCTCTTTCACATAGTCTTTATATTCTGCAAGCACATCGACCGTTTTACCATTTTCATCGACATATTTTTCACCTGACAATTCTTTCCCGGCACCGTAAAGCATACCTTCAATATATTTTTGAGTGGGCAAATCAAGCATTTCTTTATGGTCCCCGTAAATCTTGCCTGAATATTTACCTTCCAGTGCTTGTTCAAATCCTTCGCCTTTACGAATTTTTTCCAAATAATCATTACCGAACATATCAACCAAATATTCTTTGATCAAAGCATCATAATCGGCATCTTTCGGAGCCGCGTTAAGAGCGCCTCTTAGCATGTTTCTTAAAATGGATTTTTGATAACCGATTCTGTCTTTTTCTTCCTGGGTGGCGTCTTCCGGGATTTCGACTTCTTCAACAATGTTATCGATCATTTTATTGGCGGATTCTTTTGACAAGAATTCCTCCGGAGCGTTTTCGGCCGCCCACATTGACGGTGTAAGCAATTTGGCGTTGTCACCATCTTTTTCCAAAGACGACGCAATATATTCTTTATATTTTTTATATAAATCATCTTTTTTCCCGAACGTTTCATTGGCTGAATACATTAATCCCCAAACTTCTCCTACCTTTGCCGGATTATATTCATCCGCCGTAACCAGATTGCTATCAATTGTATCTTGCAAGCTTCCCCGGCCGTTTCCCTTTTTGCCAACGGAAAAACTTTGTCTTAAAGTTTCATAATCAATTGTTTCGCCTTGCTTGTTGTCATGAATCTTTTCTGCAATTTCAAGATGTCTCTCAGGTCCATGTTCAATATAAACGGCCTTCAATGCCGCAATGGTGGCCTGTTCCATTTGTTCGTTGGACCATCCGGCAGACTTTACGTCAATACTGTTGTCATGCAATCTTTGAACAACGGGAACATGAGCACCACCGAATTTTTCAAAAATACCGAATTTTTCAAAATTATTGTAATACGAAATTGTTTTGTAACTTTCTTCACGCTCTTTTTGTTCGTCTTTAATAAGTTCCAGCGATAATGATTTTGCATATCTGTCGGCATTTTGCTTCCGCTTTTCTTTGGCATTTTCAATGGCGGTTTTCAATTCTTCTTTTGTTTTCGCAATTTCTTTATCAAGTTCAGTCGTAACATTTTTCATAGTTTCTTTTTTGCTGTCTTTTAAAGACGCAATACTGCGTTGCAATTCTTTTGCCTTTTGTTTGCCTTTCCAGTCTTTTTGTTCCAATCCGCTTAATTCAGCTTCTTTACCGGCAATCACGGCGTCCAAACCGCGTTCAATTACATCAAGCTCTGACCTTTTAAATGATGCAAGCTTTGCATCAACTTCCTTTTCAATTTCTTTAATGTCGGTTACTTCATGAGTTTCAATCTTTGCTTTGTATGAATCGACTTTTTCTGACATTTGAGGACCGTATTCTCCTGCCATATAGACATTTCTGCCAGCATGTTTTTGTTTTAAATATGTAATCATTTTATTTTGGTTATTTTATTTGTTTTAAAATATTTTCAGCCTCGGCTTTTTCTTCTTGTTCCATTTCTGCCAGCATTTCTTTTTTAGGTCCTTCCACATGTTTTGAATGCAACGATTCCATCGTTATGTTAAATTCATCCATAATTTTTTCTTTGTCTTCGGTCAGAGCGTCCATTATTTCATCTTGAGACTTTTTTTCTTCTAATAATATTTGAAAAAGATTTTTAAGAAGCTGTTCATCTTTATGCTCAATCGCGGTTCGTATTTGAGCTATTTCATCAGAATTCAGATTTTTTCTGGCATCCGATTTTGCAAACAATTTTAAAAAGTTTTCTATTGTGAATGGTACTTGTATCATTTTTTTCATTAATCTATAAATTATAACATAAATTAAGCATGTTGCAAAGTAGGTTTGATTGCTACATTTAGTGCGTCCGTTTCCATGTTAAATACAAATTTTGACTCCATAAATGCATCGTAAAAGTATTTAGCATCATTTTCATTTAACTGTTGAATTTTAGATAACAATGCTTTTTTGATATTTTCATCAAATCGCTTATACCAGGACAGAACAAATTCAAGCTCGCGTTTTTGACCTTTTTTCGCCAGTTTTAGCATTTTTTGCAGTAAAGGGTCGATTTGTTCTGTTTCACCGAGTAAAATTAAAGTTATTAGAGCATAAATTTTAATGTGTTCATTTTTACTTTTGAGTTTTTTCCTGACATATTCAATTTCCCAGTCCGCCTTCACACTTCCAATTACATATAGCGCGCTCCTGATAAATTTCTTATCATCTCCATGTAATAAGTAAGCAACTCTAGGCAAAAGCTTAATTCTTTCTTCATCAAATTGCCATAATCCCACAATGGCTTCACTAACAAGATCAGGATCTTTGGCAGATAAAAAAGGAACTAAGTAAGGAATTATTCCCCTATCCTTAAAAGAGGACAATGTCTTAATTGTGTTTGCCTTTATATGAACACTTTTGCTTTTTAAATGATCTTCCAAAAATTGAATTACATCTTCAAGGTCAAAGTATTTCAAAATTCCTATAGCTTCTGATTTAACAAAATTCGGTTCATCACTTAATAGTAATTGTTCCAACGCCTTAAGAAGATAGTGTTTCGTCACAGGGTATTTTTTTAATCTTTTTCCATTGCCAAGTATTTCATTAATAGTGTGAATTATTTCAACTTTGGTTCGGGGTTTTTCATCAGTTTCAAGCATTCCCGTTAAATCGACAAGTGCGTTGTAATCACCGATAATCCCCAGACTCGTAAGTATTCTGGACTTAATGTTTCTACTTGTGTTTGGCATTTTTAACATTCTTCTAAGGTGAATTTCGCCCTGTTTCTTTGAAATTTTTTCAGCAAGAAGGTCAATCGCTCTGGCTTTCAGATAATCATCCCGCCTATATAAATCGGCTTTTATTTCCTTAAAGTAATGGAGCTTAACTTTAGTGGCGGCATAAATGGCTATTAAGCACAGTAGTCCTATAATTGCAGTATTTAAGACCGGTTCCAGTTCTATAAAAAATGTGAATATTACGAGTACAAGTGAAAAAAGAAGCAGTGACAAGGCATAAAGCAGTCCCTTGATTAAAAAATATACAGATTCATGCACTTTTTGAGGAACAATTGAAAACATTTGTGAAATTGTAATTCCATAATAGCCGTAATAAGAAACGGCAAAGACGGTAAAAAGCAATATAGCGGCGACATAGTTTAAGCCCATCAATACAGATGCAATTAAGGTAACCAAAACACTAATCGGGAAAAATATAAGCATGTTGCTTATACCAAACCTGAATAAGACTTTTTTAAACACAAACATGCTCAGAATCCAGATAATTGCGCTTTTTAATGCATATACGTATCCCAAAACAACAGTTAATTGGTTTTGATGAAAGCTTTGTTCCAGGACGGATTTTAATTTGAATTCTATTAATAACTGCATACCTACAAATACCGCCACAACAACGGCAAGCCATTGAAATAAATGTGTTTCCTTCTTTAAGAAGTGTAAACCTTTTTTAACAGTGGGAAAAAAATTTCCTTTTTCATTTTCTGCCTGATTAAGCGCAATTTCTTTTTTAAATACCTGTGAAGAAAGTAAAATTAATGATAATACTACAATCAAAACCGCTATAGGTATTAAACCAATCCCGACGGATTCATGTATTTCACTAAAAGGTTCTGCAAGAAGCGCTCCCGCAATTACACCCGTATTCATTAAACCGAAAATAATGGGTAAATTCCTTTTAGCTTGTAACGTTGTCAGCACTGATCCCGCGAAATGTAAAACCATTAATTCTTGCAAAAAGAATAATAGGTTAGCTATCAACAAAAAGTAAAAAGTATGAGCAACGGTACCGCTTTTCATGAAACTTAAAACCAGGAAATTAGCTATAAAGAATATTATTAAACCCGCAAATATTTTATAGGCCGCATGTTTTGTTGAAAAATAGGCATTTACTACCGTCGTGCCAATAATGAAAATTGAAACTGTGGCAAATACCAATGGTAAATATTCCGCTCCCAAATCATCCAAAAAAATACTTAAGGCATGAATGTAAGTAGCGGCCGTTAAAAAATAAATGCCAAAAGCAATTGTAAAAATCAGTAATTTTTTTATAAATGAATTTTTCAAATTCTGAGGCGGGTTTAAATACAAAAATATCTAAATATTTTAGCATAAAAACAGTTTTTTTAAAAGTGGCCTCTACTGTTTGATCTGCTCCATTGCGGGCACTGAATTTTTTACCCGGTCAATAAACAAAATGCCGTCAAGATGATCAATTTCATGTTGCACTATTGTGGAATCCAGTCCTTTTAAAGTCAGTACCTGGTCATTACCCTTCAAATCCTGAAATTTAACTGTAATAGATTCATGTCTCTCTACTTTTCCGAATTTATTGGGCAGGCTTAGGCATCCTTCTTCTTCAATTTGCTTTTCATCACTGAAACGAATGATTTTAGGATTAATCATATCGACAATTATTTCATTAGGTGTTCCGCTATTGAACAAACATACACAAACCCTAATATTTAAACCTATTTGAGGAGCCGCAAGCCCAATTCCGTTTGCCTTGAACATTGTTTCGCGCATTTCTTCAAACAATTTTTTAAATTCTTTTTTATTGATTTTTTTAATCTCCTTCGATTTGACCCTGAGGATCTCGTTATCTTTTCCTTGTACTATTGGTATTACGGCCATGATAATATTATTTGAATGATACAAAAATTTACAAAATTTTCAGTGTTTTGTCTACCACCTTTTACCAAAAATTATATTTGGCTTTTTAATTCAGCCTCTATAAAACCGTCAATTGCTCCGTCCAGAACCTTGTTTACATCATGCTCTTCATAATTGCTTCTATGATCTTTAACCATTGTATAAGGCTGTAAAACGTAAGAACGTATTTGGTTGCCCCAGCTCATTTCTTTATGCTCACCTCTAATTTCATTAAGTTCTTCAACATGCTCCCTTTCAGCCATTTCATGCAATTTTCCCGCAAGAATTTTCATGGCCCTTTCTTTATTTTGAATCTGGCTTCTTTCATCCTGACATGCTGCTACAATACCCGTGGGGATATGTGTTATTCTTACTGCGGAATCAGTTGTATTAACATGTTGACCACCTGCGCCCGAAGCTCTGAAAGTATCAATTTTTAGATCGGCTTTATCAATTTTTTCTATATGTTCTTCATTTACTTCAGGTAATATATCGACCAAAACAAACGAAGTTTCCCTACTGTTTTTTGCGTTAAAAGGTGATAAACGCACCAATCTGTGAACACCTTGCTCACCTTTCAAATACCCGTATGCGAACAATCCTTCCACAAAAACTGTCACGCTTTTGATGCCAACCTCTTCCCCATCCGATTTTTCCGCAATTTCAACTTTAAAACCGTTTTGCTCTAAATAACGTATATACATTCTTAAAAGCATTTCGGCAAAATCCATGGCGTCTTTACCGCCTGTTCCCGCGTGAATACTTAAAATCGCATTATTTTTATCGAATTTACCGTTTAAAAAAGTCTTAATTTCCAGCTTCCGCCAGTCATTTTCAAGTTGGGTCACCATTTTTTTAAAATCTTCCGCGCCTGACGGATCATTCTCAATATCAATTGAAGGTAAAAGTCCTACTAACTCCTCAACCTCACCTGAAATTTTTTCCCATTCTTCAATTTCTTTTGTAATATCACTCAATTCCTTTGAGACTTTTTGAGCTTCATTTTGATCATTCCAAAAGTCCGGATTTTGACTTTTTTTTGTGAGGTCGGAAACTTTATGTCGCAAAGAATCAAGATCAATTCGGCTTAAGGCGTTATCAACCTCTTTTTTTATCGCATCAATTTTTTCTTTTTGTTCCTGCATTAGTGACATTATATCACATCCTATTGACAGGTTCGTAATGATAATTATCATTAAAAAGTAATTATTATTCAAAATGAGAGAAAGTCATCCTGATTCATTGCAACTAAATGATGTCGATGATCCCGCGGAACAACCAACGGCGGTAATCAACATAAATAGTGAACAAAACACATTTCCTCCGCCGGTTTCCAGCATTCCTCCAGCGTCAGAAGAAGTCACTGTTGCCAGCACACATCAAAATCTTGAGGCTAACGCGAGGAAAAGTTCGCAAATGATGCTGAAACAACCTAAATCTTCTGTGCGCAGAACCAGACGTGACAGTTATAAACGACTCACTTCTGTAATGGGTAAGGAATTGCCTTTTCCTCATGATCATTCCGATGGCACTGAAAACATTACTCAAAGTGAGAGGCAATCCGCTAAGCTTTATATTGGGCAAATTCAAAGATTAATGAGCGAATTACCGATCTTTTTGCAGGATTTGAACGGCATGACATTTAATGAACTTGATAATGATGTGGATGAATATCAAAGGAGCCATAGTTTACCCGTTCATAAGCGACAAGCTGAAAAAGAAATGGGCAAATATCAAAAAAGACTGCGAATTTTAAAAAAATATGGTGATCAGATTATTGCGCTTAGCCAAAGTTACGCGCAAGATAACGAGCAAAATTGGCTTGATAAACAATTATCGCTTGTTTTATCACCTGCAAAAGTAAAACGCAGGAAAACCCAGTTAAAAGCAGAGTTGAAAGGATTAATAAGGGGTGCGTTTATGGAAATGATGCTTCCATATGATCCTGAAACAGACAGGGCTTGCGTCAAATGGGCTGAAGTCCCCGAAATGCCTGAGTGTCCGGACTTGAATACTCAACCGATCAATGGCGAATATCCACGAGAATTCGTTTCAAAATTAAGCGAAACAGCGGGTCATTTGACCTACATGTATCAGATTGTTAATAAGGAATTGCACAATGCTAAAAGAATTATATCAACCTCAAAGGAAAGGTGTGACGCTATTTATGATTTTATAAAGAGAAGGCATAATGAATTGGAAAAAGGTATATCAGAATCAGACTCCACTGCAGAAATATGTGATCATTTCTACAAAAAATTCGCGAAATGGTATAAAAAACTGGGTTTGGATATGCCTGAATCCGTCTAGCCTTTTTGCTCGGTTTAAGGTAATTTGTCTAGGACTTTTTTTAATTTTGAATGTCACAAATAGCAAGAAAAATCCTGTGGAATACCGGTTCTCAAATAATTGCCAAGGCTATATTGGCATTTATAGGATTTGCTACAGTAAAAGTCATTACAAATTATCTTGGTGATGCGGAGGGATACGGAAATTATACGGCCGTTTACGATTTTATAGCACTATTTGGTATAGCTTCGGATCTTGGTTTGTACACGATCGCAGTTCGCGAAATGTCGCGCGACGAATCTCAAATAGAAAAAATTATCGGCAATATACTCAGCATAAGAACAATACTTGCAATTACGGTAATGTTGATTGCTTTTGGGACAAGCTTTTTTTATGCCAGACCGGATTCAACCATTTTATTCCCGTTAGCCGCGGCCATTACCGCCGGAGCAACAATTATCATGTTGATAAGCGGCACAATTTCTTCGGTTTTGCAGGTGCATTACAAAATGCAATATAACGCCGCCGGATCCGTACTGGGTAAACTTATAGCTTTTGGCTACATGCTTTATGTAATATTCATGTGGCAGCCGGATAATCCCGAAGCCGGTTTCTACCAACTGTTGGTAGCCGGAATTATTGGGAATCTCGCCATGTTGATATTCATTTATTTCCACGTTCGAAGATATGTAAAACTGCGCTATCAATTCGACTGGCAATTCATGAAAGACGTAATTGTAAAATCGCTTCCATACGGTTTGGCGCTTATTTTAAATAACTTATATTTCCGTATCGGCTCCATAATGCTGTACACAATAAACGGGCCGGAACAGGCGGGGCTTTATGGTGTTCCCCTTAAAGTATTAGAGGCCATCGCCATTGTACCGCTTTATTTTATGAATTCGGTACTCCCTACATTAACAAAAACGATCAAAGAAAAGTCCGAAACCTATAAAAAAGTCATTCAATACAGTTTTGATGCGCTTGTTATGGGTGGAACTTCCATGGCAATTGGAACGGCGGCCATTTCTTTTCAAGTCGTCGTTTTGCTTTCAAATGAATCGTTTTTAACCAATACAAGTGAAGGTTTTTATGGATCCGACATTGTTTTGGCCATAATTATTTTCGCGCTTGCGTTCAGTTTTATTAACACATTGTTTGGATTCATTTTGGTGGCAATAAATAAGCAATCAAAACTGCTGTACATAAACGGTATTGGAGCATTAATCGCAGTAGGTGCAAATCTTTTTTTGATACCAATTTTAGGAGCAAGAGGAGCTGCAATCACAGACATTGTTGTGGAATTGGTTGTTGCAAGTGCGGCTTATTTCTTCGCAAAAAAATATTTGGATTTTAAAATTAAACTGGGAAATAGTATAAAAATTCTTTTTGCCGGTTTGGTAATGGGTGCCGTAGTTTATTATTTGAAGGATCCCTCATACCACTGGCTCGGATTGCAAAATAAAAACATTTTATTGTTAATACCTTTAGGCGCGTTCGTTTACATTTCATTGTTGTTTATTATGCGCGTCATAACGAAAGACATGATTAATATGATTCGAAAAAAGAACTAAAATTTCACATTTGGAACCTTTATAAATGACCCTTTTTATGGTAAAATATTAAGAATATTTTTACCATTTTTCTTGAATAAAATAGATCAAATCAAAGATTTATTTCAACAAAACTATTTCTTTTATGCTGAAGAAATAGACAAATTCGTTGAAAAAGCCCGATTCATGAAAGAGGAGGGTTTGAACGTGCTAATTGATTTTTTAAAAAAAGCTAAACAACATCAGGACCGTTTTTTTGCTGAAAGAATCAATAA
>WJJQ01000048.1 GCA_014729615.1 Candidatus Peregrinibacteria bacterium
GGCCTTAGGTGTAATACCACTTGAAATTGGATAATTTACAATATCTCCAAGTCTAAGTCTTTTGAATTGATTAAAACTATTTTCAACATAATCATATTTTATTTGATAGTGTTCCGCATCCAACCGCCCTGAAACACCAAAAGATTCGCTGAAGTTTTTAATATTTACAGGCGCTTTGCTTGGTTCAAAATCTTTTAAACCGAGAGTTTTGAGAAGGAGGATTTCGGATTGCTTATATTTGTTTTTTGATATAATTCTATGATTATGAGCCTTGTCTATACAGTTCTTGATTTGTTTTTGAAAAACATGACTTAATATAGGTATATCAATTTCTTTTACTTCTTCAGGATTGACATTTGTTTGATTAATTGATTGCCTTGCTCTCCGTTTAATATCATTAACACCATATTTTGTGTTAAGAAAAGTTGAAAGATATTCTGGTAATATTATTGATTCAATTGGAACAAATCTTACTAGATAAGAGGCAAATGTAAAACCTTCATCGTTACTTTTTCTGTAAATACCGGTTCTACCAACCCATTCAAAGGAATTTGTCCGATTAAACAATACATCTCTATCATTTAATTTGAATCTTTGAAATTCAGATTTTGTAATATCAGCGTATTTATTAACATCTAAATCACACATCATATTGTGAATCTCATTCATCCTATAAATTGGATATCCCTTCCCATTTTCATTCATTGAAACAGAAATACCATATTGAGCGTAATTAAGAATATTTTTGATTTTATCGTATTTTAGTTTCGGATTATATTTAGGGCTATTGGTATGGAATTCACTATCAGTTCTATAATCTTTATTCATATATACCTCTGATATAAATATTTCTGAAACTTTTAGCCCCTCCAACAAAGCATTGTATCTGTCTTCATTGAAGGGGCTTAGACGAAAAAACTTAGCCCCTCTTTCTTGGCAAATTCGGTAAATGCCTCGGCAATGCCCTCCCTGGTCGTTAGACCATATTTTAATGATTGGCTAAAAAGGTCATGGTTTACCACCAAATGGTCGTGTTCATCTAATACAAATTCATCCAAATCTTTGGCTGTTTTCACATAAAATGCTCTCTGTTCTTCTGCCATATCAAATTCCTGTTGTTCAGGGACAGGCGTTTCCGGTTGTATCTGAAACTGTTCAAAGTCTTTTTTTCGCAGATAGATTTTATCTCCACTGTTGTCTTTACTTGGTTCCTGCATGGTTGCAAAAAAGATGGGGTAATCCTCTTTTTTGGGACATAATTTATCATCCCACTTTTGCACAAATAATACGCTCGTTTTTGTCCCGGTATGTGGTTTGAAAACATTACCATGAAGACCGACTACAGCTAAAATTCTGCATCTTTCGGCAATAAAATCTCTGATGTACTTGTCTGATGAATTGTTAAACCTACCCTGTGGCAAAACAATGGCCATTCTGCCTCCTGGTTTTAAAAAATCGAGGTTTCGCTCAATAAAAAGGATATCCCGCCCAACTTTGGATTGGTATTTCCCGTTTGATTTTTTTCCAAGTTCATATTTTGAAAGAATTCGACTTTCCTTAATGTCTCCGGCGAATGGCGGATTTGCCATTAAAATATCAAAGTTAAAATCATGGTTTTCGTTCTTTTTTGCCCGGTATTTAATAAATTTAAACCAGCCTTCGTGATAGGTTGTTTGCCAATCTTCATCTTTGACCCGGTCGTCCCATCGTTCCCAATCAAGGGAGTTCAAATGTAAAACATTGGATTGGCCATCACCTGCAATCAGGTTCAAAGTTCGGGCAACACGGACGGATTTTTCATCAAAGTCAACGGCAAAAACATTGTTTTTTACATAATCCTCGCAACGGCTGGGTTTTTGTTCAAGTGTAAATAAATGGCTTTTGTCCAAACCTTCATCTTGCATGATTTGTTCCCAAACATGAAACATGGTGTGTACAGGAAAACCACAACTTCCTGCTGCCGTGTCTATCATGGTTTCGTTTTCCTGTGGGTTAAGCATTTTAACACACATGTCAATCACATAGCGGGGCGTAAAGTATTGCCCTTTTTCTCCTTTACTGCTCTTATTAATCAGGTATTCAAAAGCATCGTCTACGACTTCAAGGTTTGAATTAAATAGTTTTACGTCTTGCAGAGAAGAAATACATATTGAAAGATGAGAAGGGGTTAAATTAATTCGGTCATCATCTGAAAAAACACCTTCCCATTTTCTTTTTGCATTATTGAACAAGTTTTGAATCTTTTCTTTTAACTCGGTCTCCGTGTCGCCATAGTTTCTAAATTCTAATGGCCTTGATTGTGTCCGGCCAGATTCCAGTTCATCATAAAGTTTGGTAAAAATCAATTTAAAAAGTTCCTCGAAAACATCCACTCCGGCATTTGCCAAAACTTCATCCTCCATTTCGAGGATTAGGTCTTTTAATGATTTCCTTTCTGTTACAAGTTTGTCTTTTTCAATTAAATCCTTTATATACCATCTTTCTGAAAGAATATCGGAGAGCTTTTCACTCGCTTTTGGTA
>WJJQ01000049.1 GCA_014729615.1 Candidatus Peregrinibacteria bacterium
GAAGTTCGGGTAAAAAGGAAGTTTTTGTCTTTGGCGTACGTCACGAAAGGCGCATACCACGCGGTAAATGGGACGTCTGAAAAAGGTCTTTCAAAACTGGTTGCGGTTTGCCAGTTTTGAACTTCACCAATAATTTTTAATGCTTCTACCTGATTGATCGTATTTTCAGGTTTAAAAGTTCCGTCGGGATAGCCTTCAATCCAACCTTCATGATAAGCTGTGCGAACATATTTGGCGTACCATGCGTTATTATTAATATCTGTAAAATTTGTGGGTGTTGTTTCATTTGTTTGAATTTGAGAAGCTTCCAGAACGATTTTTAAAAATTCCGCTCTGTTCACCAATCGGTACGGTTTAAAAGTTTGGTCTGAATATCCACTTAAAATTCCTATGTCAGATAAATAATCAATTGCTTTATTATGCGGATTTGTGTCGCTTACATCCGGAAACGAAAGAGCATTGACCGTCTTAAAACCGGCTACCAAAAAAATAATCAGGATGAGGGTCCACGTTTTTGTTTTCATTTTATGGTGTTATGTTTATGGTAGTTTTACAGTCGTTATTGTTGGATCCCAATGCTTGAATACTTATAGATTCACCTGCATTTCCTCCATTGTACAGTACCTTTTTTAAAGATGTGACCAACGTGTTTGTATTCGTGCCCAAAGCGTCCGGGTCTGCTTTAGTTAATGTAAAAATTCCACTATCGGATTGTATGAGAAAATTTCCCGTAAAATTTTGAGGGATTGTATTAATTTGAATTTCGGCGCTTTCATTGGCTTTCAGTTCAGCGGGGTAAGATTCAATGTTTATGCTTTCACAATTATTGATTTTACTGTCAGTTATTGTTACTGAATCTATACAATCGGAAGTGCTGTTTACCGCTTGCACCGTTACCTTTGAACCGCTTTCTCCACCTGAATAGCTCAGAATAGAGTCACTGGTTGTAATATATGCACCTTCGTTGCCCGATGAGTCCGCCAATGATCCGCTGCTTGCCGATACGGTGTAATGTTGGGATTGCTTTGTTTGCGATGATTCAATGATCAAAACGGCACTTTTATTTTCTTTAAGGTTTTGCGGGATTGTTCTTATGCTTATTTTACAAGTGTCGTTTATTGTGCCGCCATTAAGTTGTCCCTGAAAAATATTGCTGTCCACCGGTATTACCAAAATCAATGTTATTACGGCAAGTATTGAGAATAGTCCTATGAATTGTAATGCGGTTCTAATTTTTTTATTCATTGCTTTATTATATTAACATAAGATTTGCGAGGTCAATTTGTTTTTTTGTCAGTGTTTGACAATGAGTTTTTAATATTTAATATGTATTTAATCCTTAATTCTTAAATATTTTATATGAAAAAAATAAGTTTGGCTCTTGTGGCCGTGACGGCTCTATTTATGATAGGTGCCTGCTCAACGGGTGCTGATAATAAAGAAACAATTAACGACGGTTTAGTTGCCATGACTGATATGACGGCATTTACATATGAGGCAAGTGCCACTATTGAAACGAAAGGGGAGCTTTCTGACAGCGTGAGTATAGCAATGGAAGGTGCGACCGATTTTACGAATGAGGAAAGAGGTAAATTTCAGCTTGATTTAGCGATAGATGTGGAATCAGTGGAAGCTGGAGAAGGATCTGTGGGCGGTGGTTTGATTGTTATGGATGAAATGTTTTATTTTAATGTAAAGGAGTTTAATTTTCCTGATATTGAACCTTTTTTAGCTCCGTATGCGGAATATTTTAATCAGTGGTGGTATATTCCGGTCCCTGAGGACGAAGTTACTTTTGAAAGGGATGAAGAAGTTGTTGCGCAGTTAAAAAAAGATTTGTCGGATGTGAATATTATTGAATCTGCTGAATATGTTGCAGATGAAGAAGTAATGGGTGATATGAGTAAAAAATATGATGTGGTTTGGAATCTGAAAGGTTTGATGGAAGCCATGAAAACTGTTTCTGAAGTAAATGGTCAGGATGTAACGGATGATTCGTTCCAAGAATCTTTGGATTCACTTGAAAGTTTTGAAGGAACAGGTTCTGTTTGGATTTCTAATGCAAGAGACGCGATAAACAAGGTGGAAGGCCGAATTTCAGGTGTTGATGATTTGGGACAGGAACTTGAAATTAGTTTTTCCATGGTATTTGGGAATGTAAACGAGGCGGTTGAGATTGAAGTGCCGACAAATGCAAATGAGTTTCCGGTTGCTGAAATTCAGGCTTTATTCCTGGGAGGATTGGCTGTTCCCGAAGCAGATGCTCCTGTTTTATTGCCGGAAGACGAATTGCCCGAAGATATAGATTTATCCGAGCTTGAAGGTGTTGAAGGTTTAGATGAAGATACCTTGCGGCAATTGCAAGAACTGGAAGAACAAGGCGCGTTAAATGACATACAAGGAAGTCAAGTTTTGGAGCTGGAAGATTTGTAAGCCGAATTATGAAGCCCTGCGCTTTTTTAAAAGCGCGGGGCTTTTTATATGGTTTTTTGAATAGATTCACTTGTGAATTTTTGGGCCATTGTATTGGTCATTAGTTTGTCGTATTGCTCTGTTCCCGCCCAAATTAGATCAAAGATTTTCTTCTGAGCATTGGCCATTGCCTTGCTTTTTATTAAAAGACCAAATTGCTCATGTAATGAGGTGATTGCCACTTTGTCGTCATAAATCAGGATATCAAGGTGAAAATCAAATTCAGGAGGAATTAGACGACTTTCACGTTTTTCAAGGTGATCTCTCAGTTTATGACGGTATGTATTTTCATTTGCCGGATAAATGCCTTTAACATGAATGTTTTTTTCGGTTCTTCTTTTATAATAATCCGGAAAATAGTTGGGAAGTATTTGTGTAAGTTCGTCAAGACTGGCATAAGCGCGGATTGTTTCGGTTGAGCTGAGAGTGTCTTCCATGACGTTTAAAATGCCGCCTTTACCTTCAAAAAAGATTACCTTTGGCTTTTCTGACAATTGACTCTTCATGGTCTCTAATTGTTCAATGCTTGATTTTAGTTCATCTATCTGTGAATCGATTTCAATTTTTTGGTTATGCAGTTTGTTTAGAATTTGCTTTGGATCTGTAGCGGAAAAATATGAAATATTATTTTTTATTGTTTGTTCAATAAAACCCTTTTTCATCAGTTTATCCAGTGTATTGTAGCATGTGGCACGGTTCAATTCGGCTTTTTTGGCGATAGTGCTGGCGGGATTGGTTCCTATACTTAATAATGCAAGGTATATATTGGCTTCATTGGCGGTCAGTCCAATATCTTTAAGTGTTTTAAGCAGTTTTAGCGGAGTTTCAAAATTCATGCTGTGAAATTAAAAAGAGTATACTTTATAACTATATAGCTATTTTGTCAAGTAAGATTATTTCTTTATGTTTTTTTTAGGTTGGAACGTTAATCTGCTGTTGTTTTTGGACTATTTATGTATCCACATTTAATTAAAACATGTTTATTGAGTTTTTTTACAGGAGTTTTTGTTTTCAGCTTATTTGGAATTGACAAAATATATTATTTGTTTATTCCATTAGGTTTTACTTTAGCTTTGTTATGGAATTATAAAAAATTCTTAAATTATTTATTAATTATTGTATTTTTTTTGGCAGGGATGGGGAGAGTTTTTATTGCCAATGAAGTTATAAATGAAAATCACATTGCTTTTTATGCGAATGAAAATAGAAAAGTTGAAATTATAGGATATGTAAAACGTGAACCGGAAATTAAGAATGGTTCGTTATATGTTATATTAGAAGGCGAAAAGGTAATTTACGATAAACTGCACGCAAAGGTAAAGGGATTAGTGCAAATTAAAACAAATAAATATGGCGGTTATGAATATGGTGAGAAACTGAGAATAAATGGTTATTTATTAAGACCAAAAAAGTTTAAAGATTTTGATTATCCCAAGTTTCTTGAAAAGGACTCTGTTTACGCTGTCATGTACAGTCCGAAAATAATGAGTATTAACAAGAAACATAGATTTACTCTTTGGAATGGTATTTTCTCTTTAAAGAGAATAATTCAAAATAACATAGAGGCATTGTTCGGTGAACCGGAATCGGGCATTATTTTGGGTTTATTGATAGGGTATAGAGCAAGTATTCCGGAATCCATGTTGGTTGATTTTCAACGCACCGGTTTAACGCATATTTTAGCTATTTCCGGTTACAATATTACGTTACTTATTAATGTTCTGAATGCCCTTATCTGTTTTATTGGCAGAAGGTGGCGACTATTTTTTATACTTTTAGCAATTGTATTTTTTGCTGTTATTACCGGGTTGTCCGCAAGTGTTGTAAGGGCTTCCATTATGGGTGGAATGACTGTGATTGCATTAAATTTGGGTAGAAAAGGAGAAGCTTTGCAAACTTTACTTTTCAGTGCATTTTTCATGATATTGCATAATCCGAAAATTTTAGTGTGGGACATTTCTTTTCAATTGTCGTTTGTCTCGACATTAGGGTTATTACTTTTATTGCCGATTTTTGAGAAGCTTTTTTCAAGGTGGCCAAAGTGGATTCGAGAAAATTTATTAGTTACTATTTCAGCAACAATATTCACAATGCCGATTGTGCTCTTTAATTTTGGTGCTATTTCAATAATTTCGCCTTTGGCAAATGTTATGTTTTTACCATTGATACCGCTAATTATGCTGGCGTCTTTTTTTTCGTTGGTGGCATATGTATTATATTTACCTTTATATATAATTTTTATGGCAGTTTCTTGGTTATTGCTTTTTTTCTTAATAGATGGTGTAAAATTATTTGCTAAATTTCCATATACGTATATAGAAAATATTAATTTTAACTGGATACATTTTATTTTTTTCTATTTTGCTGTTGGTATTTTTATTTACGTATTTCGTAAATCCAAATTGGACCATGTTTCAGTTTTTCGTTTCTAGGAACTTTTTTTGTTTCCTTCCAATTGGCGATTGGGAATGCGTAACTAATTATTTTTGAACCTTTTTTAAGTTCGTCTTCTAGTTTGGGAGCCAGTCTTGCTAAAGTGTCCGGTAAAAGGTAGCAAAAAACTACATCGGCATCAGATAAATTGTGCCATTTGAAATCACTAAACTTTATTTTTGCATTAGACTTCCAAAATATTTTTCTTATGATTGCCAATAAAAAAACCAATGGTGAAAGTTCAAAACCGACAGCTTTAATGTTAGCTTGTTTTGAAGCGTTGTGTACTATTCTGCCATCGCCGCATCCTATATCATAAACTTTGAATCCGTCTTTTAAATTGGCTTCTTTAATCATTTTTTCTACAGCGGAAAGGGGAGTTGGCACGAAAGGGGCACCTCGTATTAATGCTTTAATCGTGGGAATCAGAAATAAAATGAGAGCAATGGTCAAATAAAGATTGAATTCGACCGCTGATATTAAATAAAAAAGGGGTAAAAGAATTACTATGCTTCCAATTAAAAGTATTAAATCTAGCATTGAAAGTTTGTTTTAGGCTGCTTTTAAATTCATTTCCAGATCATTTTCCGCCGCAATTTTTTTTGCAATTTCGTAGTCTTGTTCATTGTTGTTTGTGGCCGCGGAAGCAATTTCGCTTATAAGTTCGTTTTTGCGTTTTTCAAGTTCAATGGATGCTCTTTTGACGCTGATAGCGTTATTGTTTTTATCATAATATTGAAAGCTTTTTGAAGGACGATGACTTTCCGAACTTACAAGTCGATCTACAACAGCATCTTGAATATTATTTTCTTTTTCTTCAATGTCGCGAACACCTTTAAAATTTATCCATGTGATTTTTTCGGCTTTTCCTTCTTCCAGAACATAATTTCCACCGGTGAATTTGTTGAGATCATCGGCAATTGTTTTTTCGCGGTCGGACAAATCAGCTTTTTTGTTTTTTGCTGTGGATGTGCCGTGGACTGCTTCGCTTTGTTTCATGTCTTCCGCAATTAATTCAGACATAGTGTATCGTTTTCTTTTACGTTTAATTTTGCTGTTATTGTTAATAACTTTGTTTACATTTACTTTAATTTTATCTTTATTGCCGATTTGATTTTCTGGCTTGTTATTTTCATTGTTTTTTGCGCTGTTTTGCCGGAATTCGCTTTGTAATTGTTTCAGATTTCTATTGGCGAATTTGTCATTGGGATTTTTTTCCAAAATTTGTTCATAGTATTTTATTGCGTTTTCTATTTCATTGTTTCTTTCAGCTTTGGTGGCAAGTTCGGTTAGTTTGCTGATTGATTGTTCTTTATTGTTTATTTTTTCATTAACAATATTTTGCTTATTTTCTTGTTTTTGTTCATTGGATTCTAATATGGTTTTCTTTTCCGCGCTTGATTTTTTATATTCGTTTGAATTTTGTATTTCAGCTAATAATTTAAGTCTCTTGTTGTGACTGAGTTCGTAAAAAACTTCATTTTTATCTTTTATTTCTTTCGGTAATTTTTCAAATTTATTTTGTAAATCTTCCCGCGATTGAATCAATAAAGAAAAGTTTCCCACAACATTTCTTTTTTCCTCGATATTTTGTTTTTCCCACCATTTTAGGCAACGGTCATAAGTTGTTTTGCTAATTGTTTTATTTTGAAGAGCTTTTTGAAGTCCGTTTTTATAGTCTTTTTGTAATTGCTTTTGCTCTGTTTGGTCGGTAAGATTTTTGTCAATTTCGGCCTTAAGCATGGGAAAAAGTCGATGTGCTTTTGTTTCATATGTCTCCTTATAAAAAGCGATGCGTAAATTTTCAATCTTTTCTTTACTGACAAATTTTGATAATCTGCTCAGCATTTTTTCATATGGATCAGACACAGTCGTTTTTTGATAAGTAAATTGCGATGGAAGCATTTTTAAGGCTGAGCCAAGGCTGGTCAATGAGTTAGTCGGCGCTCCGGGGACAGAAGTATCTTGTTTTTCCAGATTGACCAAATATGCAATTGCCTGGTCTTTTTCTTCATCTGAAACGTGAATTGACAATGGATGATTTCTTTGTAAATCTCGGTATTCCTTCATCATCATTGACTGAATACCGTTTAAAGATTCTTTTCTTTGCTCAAAACCGCTTTCTAAAAACTTTGGATATTTTTTTTGCCATTTTGCGGGCAGCTTTTTATATGTGTTTAAAACGGATTTTCTATGCTCAATCTCTGTACCAATTTCCTTTAGTAATAATCTTTGCGTGTTGGCGTCCGCATCATCTATTTCTTCCAGCAGATCATGTTGTTCCGTTTCAGAGAAGCAATTCTTGTTTCGGTTAAATATTTCTTCGCATTCTTTAATTTTATTTTGGCTTTCTTCAGCTTCCTGAATTAGGGATTTAATTTCACTTCTGCGTAAAGTACGAATATATTCTTTTTTTGACGGTAATAATTCCTTTGCTTTGTTGTAAAGACTTATTCGTTCGTTAATATCGCCGGCAAGTTTTTTCAGCCATTCTCTTTTTTGTTCAAGCGGCAGTTCTTTAAATTCATCAATGTATTGTTGGGCGGCATCAAGGTTTCTTTTTGAATCTACTCCAAAAACGTCACGGTGTTGGTTGATTGTTTGTGTGTATGTATCAATTATTTTTTTTACTTCCTGACGTTTCGATTCAATTTCGCGCTTAAGGTTTTGCACTGCGGTAATATCGGTATCATCTATTTCATGCTTCAAATGATTTATGAATTCACTTTTTTCCGAAGTTGTGAATTCCGCGGCTTGGTGTACAAGTTCCCAAACTTTTTTTTTCTCGTCGGCAATTTTTATGATTTCAGCTGAAGTAAAATTTCCTTCAGACTTAAGTAATTTGCTCAATTGTTTTTCTGAGCCATGTTCAAATGATTCCATTTTTTTACTCACGATGCGATTGTTATTATGGGTGGTGGAATGATTTCTTCAAAACTGCGTTTGTTTTCGATGAAAGATATTTGTTGATTTGCATATAATAATCCGCTTTCGTTTTGATTGTTAGTTTTATCTTCAATTAAATTATAAACATTCTTGGCATTTAATTGATTAACGGTTTTTTTGGTTCTGGGATCGAGCAAGTCATACATTAAATTGTTTTGCGCCGCATTAATGAATGTATTGTTAACCCTGACTTTAATATCAAAGCTGGATGTGAAGCTTAAGAATTCAAGAATGTCGGGGTGATTCACGTTTAAAATGGCGTGGTTCGAATCTTTTTCAAGGTTGCTGTGAATTAATGATAATGCTTTATCATAAATTTTCAGGAAAGAAATGACTCCCTCGGATTTTTTTTCGGATGAGCTGATTATATCTCCTTTTGCTCTTATTTTTGAAAAATCTATTTTAATTTGAAAGCCTTTTTTATGCATTAACGTTGCTTTTTTGAGGTTTTCGAAAATACTTTCAAGATTGTCTTCAATGCTAATTTCAATAGTTTTACTAGGGGTAGTTGTCATGTTGCTTTTAACATACTATAAGTTGTGTTCGTCGGTAGCTTAGTTTAACAAAAATCGATATTTTTAGAAAGAATAATTATTGAAATTAGAGTTGCTTTAAAATGATTTAGTTTTTTGTTATGGACCAATAGGTGTCACGCTTTATTTTTCCTTTAATACTAAACCCGGATGCCTTTTTGTGGCCGCCTCCGCCCAGGTATTTTGCAAGATCAGCAACATCTACGTTTTCTTCTTTACTTCTGAATGATCCTTTAATGTTTCCATCGTCATCGTTACAGAAAAGTGCCGCGTATTTAGAGTCTTTTGTCGAGCTTATGTAGTCAATTATGCCTTTGGTGTCATTTTGAGTAGCGTTGCAAGTTTGAAAATCGTCTTTGGTTAGGCCTGAAACAGCACCGCCTGTTTTGGTTAAAGTTATGTTTGATAAGGCTTTACCCCAAAGTTTCAATTGATTAACGGAATGAGTTTTATTCATCATCTCAACAATTTGTTTTCTGTTGGCTCCCTTTGACTGAAGATCGGCCGCAATCATTAAAACGGTTGCATTTGTATTGGAATGCATAAAGTTACCTGTATCGTAATAAAGTCCCGTTAAAAGTAATGTTGCTGTTTCCGGATTGATTTTAATCCGCATTTTTTTAAATAAAAAATAGATAATATAAGTAGTGGAAGCGGCATCTGGGTTTACTATGTTAATTTTGCCAAACATTTCGTTGGATGCATGATGATCAATAACGATAATGTTTTTCTTTGTGTTTTTTAAAAGGAAATGAGTTTGGTCTCTCGAGCTTGTATCGACACAAACCAGTAAATCCATATTTTTGTCGATACTGGATTTAAAATCGTATTTTTTAGTAATAAAAAGCAATTTTTCCGGAATCGGATCTATGCAAACAGAACTGACCTTCTTTTTGTCAGCTTCTAAGAATTTTCGTAAAGCTATATTGCTTGAAAGTGTATCAGGGTCGGGATTTTTGTGAGAAATAATGCCCACATGCTTGGCTTTTTTGAAAGCGTTTGTTAATTCTTTTATGACTGAATCTGAAATGATCATAAAAAGCGATTATATTAGAAAGCAATATAATCTTATTTAGTTAGCGCGCGCAAATATTACGCAGCCTTTTCGGTTGACGAACCATTGTTATTTGCGGGATAAATTTGTTTTCCGCTTTTTTCGTCGTAAAGGAAAATTGCTCTGACGGGGCATGCTTCAGCCGCAAGTTTTATTGTCTCATCGTCAGCGCCATTGGCGTCGATTACAACTGCTTTGCCTTCGTCATCAAGCTGGAACACGTTTCCCGCTACGGCTACGCAAGGTGCCGCGCCAATACAAAGGTCTCTATCAACAACAATTTTCATATAATAATTGGGTTAGTCTCTATGCCAAGTTACATCAACGGGCATGTCGTCTTTTGAAAAGGTTATGTTCAAGTCACCACCTTTGAAAGCATCATTAATTTTTTTGCCTATTTCCATGGCTAATTTGTTTTGTGTTGTGAATATTACCAATTCGCCCGGATTTGTTTCATCAATTCTTTCAATTCTGTTCAGGACGTCGCGTTCTTCCGCTTGTTTGGCGGTATTGTGTATTGTATTTAATATTTCTTCTTTGTGTTCCGTAAAGA
>WJJQ01000050.1 GCA_014729615.1 Candidatus Peregrinibacteria bacterium
CCGGGCACGCCGCAAAAGGACGCGGGTTGTCTTATTGATCCTCCGGTATCCGTCCCAAGTGAATAGTAAGCCATATCGGCGGCTACCGCCGCCGCGGAACCACCGGATGACCCCCCGCTAACCCTTTCCAAATCCCATGGATTTTTACACACACCGAAACAAGAATGTTCGGTCGATCCACCACATGCGAATTCATCCATATTCAATTTTCCAAGCATCACGTATCCGGCCTTTTCAAGCAAATCCACAGCAGTGGCATTGTATGGAGGAACAAACTTGTTCAAAATATTTGAACAACATGTTGTTCTGACACCTTTTGTATTAAAAATATCTTTTAAACCCGCCGGCACTCCATCTAAAACACCCAAACGCTTGCCGCTTCCGATCCTTTCATCGGCCTCTTTAGCGGCTTTTAACGCACCCTCTTCATTTACTTCAACATAAGCGTTTACTTTTTCATTCAAATTACCAATACGTTCCAGTATTGCTTTTGTTAACTCGACGGAAGAGAATTTCTTTTCATCAAGCCCGGCCGAAGCCTCGAATAAAGTCAATTGTTCAATCATATTTAATTTTCAGTAATTACTGGCTTTACTTTTATTTGATCCTGTTCAACCGGCAATTCAGTACATGCCAGCAAATCTGCACGTTCGCAAAATTTCTCCACGGAATCATCACGCGTTACATTCTCCAGTCCGGTCACCTGCGACGTACCCAATACTCCTTCAGTATCAACTTCCGACAACTTATCCACATAACTTAAAATATCATTCAGCTGAGTTGAAAATTTATCACTATCCCCTTCTTTCAGGCCCAGACGTGCCAATTTCGCGATATGTACAACCTGATCTTTATCTAACATATATAGTATTTATTAAACACAAGGCAGAGTTTACTACAGAAATACCTTGCTACTCAAGGGTTTAAACATTTATACTGACACAAGATTTAAATCATATAAATTGAAATCACTACAAAATTTAAAAAAGGTATCGTTAATTTTCTTCCTTGCTATTGGTTTCGTTCATATTATTAGTGGCCTTTTAATCAGCAACAATCAATTACTTAACATTAGCGCGCCATTAAACAGATATTTGGACATTCCTTTCGCCATTACCGGTTTGATTTTCGGATTTGCATCTTTGACTGAATCATTTGAAGAAAACAAAAGAAAAACCCCTGCTATCATATTCGGTATAATAACATTTTTAATTTTGATCGGATTGTTATATATTAACATCCTTGTACCGGATAAAACATCATTAATATAAACATGAACAACAACACTTCCGACCTTAAAATAGTTTTAGCATTCGGCACTTTCGACTATTTACATGCCGGCCATGAATTCTATCTGAAAAAAGCAAGAGAAATGGGTAACAATTTAATTGTAATAATCAGCCGAGATAAAACAGTGACGGCAATTAAAGGGAAAAACCCCGACCATAGCGAAAGACAAAGATTAAAAAAAATTAAATCTTTAAACATTGCTGACAAAGTTGTTCTTGGATTTCATGATGATAAGCACAAGGTTCTTAAAAAATTCAAACCAAATGTAATAGCGCTTGGTTACGATCAATTTGTTTTTACTCAAAAGCTGAAAAAAACTCTTATCGACCTTAAACTGGATGCTCAAATAATAAGAATCGATGCTCATTTCCCGCAAGTTTATAAATCCTCTATAATAAGAGAGCAAAAAATAAATCCGATTCAAATAAACAATCCAGCACATCAAATATAATTTAATGAAAGCCAAAATCGATAAAACCGGTATCAAGGGTAACGCCTTCGTCTCACTTTTCAGAGGTATTAAGCTTGGTTTTTTAAATTTCTGGCGAAATAAATATTTGTCATTTGCAACTGTCATAGTAATGGCGGTGATCATTGTTATTTTCAACATAATCCTTGCGGTGCAATTTATTGGTAACCAGGCATTATCCGACCTTAGTGAAAGAGTAGACATTATTCTTTACCTTAAAGATGATATAAGCATTTACAACGCGCAAAAATTCGTTGATGAATTAAGTCAAGTTCAAGGAGTCAGCAAAGTTAAATACACAAGCAAAGAAGAAGCTTTGCAGATTGTTGCCGAAACACACCCTGAAACAGCCGAATTTCTAAAAAAATTCGACCTTAAAAATCCCCTGCCCCCAAGCATAAGCATTGCTACCAACAATGCTGAAGATCATGACAACATAGTCGCATACCTGAACACTAGTCAGTTCAAATCGTTAATGGAAAACTATGTTGCAAATGATTCACCGGGCGAAAACAAAATAATTTCATCAGTTGCGGAGAATCTTAAAAATATAAGTCAGTTTGTTAAACAAATAATATTTTGGATAATTTTTGTGTTCATAATTGGAGGAACACTTATAGTTGCAAACGCTATCTCATTAACAATTTTCAATAGAAAACAAGAAATACATATTATGAGATTGGTTGGCGCCACACCTTCATTCATTAGACTGCCTTTTGTGCTGGAAGCTATACTCTATGGAACGTTTGCCGTTATTTTAAGCTTTATTATTCTTTACGTAATAAGCACAACCATTTCTCTGGAAGGTACAAATCTGTGGAATTACTATTCAGAACTTAATCTTTGGAGAGTATTCCTTTCAGAAATGACAATTGCGGTCGTTCTCGCGGGAATAAGCAGTTCCGCGGCTACAGAACAACATATTCAGGGCAAACTTACATTAAACTAATGCGCAATCTACTTACAGATGCAATAGTCCTTAAAAAATTTAACATAGGTGAAAACGATGTGATAGTAGTACTTTTTTCACCAATACTTGGACGAATTGAAGCAAAGGCCAAAGGAGCAAGAAAAATTAACAGCCATTTCATAGGCCATTTAGAAACTCTTAACATTTGCAAAGTTCAATTATATAAAACCTCGGCCCGATACACATTAACCGATTGTCAGGCTCATGCCACTTTCAAAAACATAAAAAACGATTTGATCTTACTTTCACATAGTTACATTATTTTAGAATTACTTTACTTAACAGCATACTCAAACGAAAACTCTACTGAAATTTTTAACGAAGTGCTCAACGTTTTAAATACCATTGAAATACATAAAACACTTTTAATATTGGATGCATTCAAACTAAAAATATTAAAATTATCCGGAAATTTGCCTCTTACTTCATTTTGCACTAATTGTCAGCAAAAATTCTCAACCGATAAAACAATCACAATTACCGATGAGGCACAAATTCTTTGCACAAACTGCAACATAACCGCGTCGCAACACATTCAGGTTGATCACAATATTATTCGTCTAATGCATTATTTAAACGAAACTCCCATTAATGAAATCAAAAAAATTAAGTTCACAAAAAAACAACATTCGCAACTAAAAGAAGCTATTAATATTTTTCTTAATAACTTCCTGCATCAACAACTTAAAACCGAGGAATTCAGTTTACATTTGAATTAACGTTCTTTTCCTTCCCCTTTAGCTCATAATTACTGTCAGGACAACGCACTTCCAATACACTTCTTATTCGCTTTAAAGAATTCATCAATTCATATATTTGTTCATTACTTGAAACCTCCAAAACCATTGACCATTCAACCAAACCATCGTTTCGCTTAACATTTTCAAAAGAAGTAAAATTCACACCCATACCTGAAATAACATCAGATGCGTCACGAATCAGTCCAACACGGTCTCGCGCAAAAAGACTAATTTTTACGGGATAAACTTTTGAATACTCAACTCCGGCCCACTTCGCATCAAGCATTCGCTCGTCCCTGGCTTCCCTTAACATTTTGCATTTTTGCGAATGAATTGTAACTATATGATCTCGCGTTATATACCCAACAATGGGATCACCCTTTTTTGGCTGGCAACAATTTGCAATTTTATAGGGCAAACCCGATGCTCCGGCAATAAAAATTTCATTTTGATTCGCGCCGCCTTTTGGCGCAGGTAATATTTTTTTCTTGGATGATTTAATACCGGCCGCCTTTCTTTCATTCAAGCGTGAACCCAGAATTTTTCGTAAAACAGATGTTACCATAACCGAGCCGTTTCCAATTTCCTCAATTAATCCCACTCTTTCTTTAATTGATAATTTCCTATTGTTGTATTCTTTAAACAGCCTTAAATCGTCATCCAGTGGTGGAAAACCATATTTCTGCAAATATTTATTCACGATTTCCTTACCTTCCCTGAAATGATACTCCTTGTCCAATGAGCGCAAATAATTCTTAATTTTAGTCTTGGCACCTGCAGTTTTAACAAAAGACAACCATGACGGATTAGGATTAGCATTAACATGCGTACCTATTTCAATGGTCTCCCCGTTTCTCAACTTATAATTGAGAGGAACAATTTGACCGTTAACCTTGGCGAATTGGCATTTGTTTCCGAGATCGGTATGAATCAAATACGCAAAGTCTACAGGTGTCGAGCCTTTAGGTAAATCTTTAACATCACCGGCCGGGGTTAGTACAAAAATTCGATCACTGAAAGCACTAATCGGCACCGATTTTGTTATACCTTTATTTGCATGATATTGTTTTTGAAACTGAGTAAAAAAGTCCATCCAGGCATAAAAACGACCTTCATCTGCGGCTTTTGTACTCAAATTTTTTAATGAAAAGCGTCTCTTAGTTGCATGTTTAAGATCTTTCTTGCCGTCTTCATAAAGCCAGTGAGTTGCCAAACCATATTCCGCTTCTTCATGCATTTTCTTGGTTCTGATTTGGATTTCGGTAGGCTGCTTGACATCAGGTGATAATCCAACAACGGCGGTATGCAGGCTCTGGTACCCGTTGGGCTTTGAAATGGAAACATAATCTTTAAATCTTTCCGGCAAAGGTTGCCACTTATCATGTATTTTCCCCAAAACTTCATATAAATGTGAATAAACCGGGTTGCCATCATCATCTTTAATATCCGGCAATATGATCCGCATTGCGTAAATATCATAAATTTCATCTAACGTAGTAGCATTTTTTAGTTTCAATTTTTTATAAATACTGAACAAACTTTTTATTCGACCTTCAACTCTAACGTTATACCCTACATCTCCCGCAAGCTTTTCCAGAATTTTTTTAATATCGTCTATCGTATGCCCACGCTTTTTAATGTATTCATCGAGATCCTCTTTTACCATTTTATACTCTTCAGGTTTTATGAATTTAAAGGCATTATCTTCCAATCTCCCTTTTATACTATAAAGTCCTAATTGTGACGCGATCGGTACAAATATATCAAGAGTTTCCTGCGCTACAGCCTTTTGCTTTTGTGGTGCGCGCACATCCAATGTTTCAATATTTCTAATTGCCTGAGCCAATTTTATAAAAATCACTCTGATATCCTGTGCCATTGTTAAAAGCATACGGCGAATGTTTTCGGTTTCCGACTTTACATCTCGCGACCTTATATGACGTACGGCCGCAATCGATTTAACCAAAAAAAGCACTTCTTTCCCAAACTTATTTTTAATCACTTCCTCATCAAAGTCATCTCTATTTTCCACCCCATTCAAAAAAGTAGCAATTATAGTTGCTTCATCCGGTCGCAAATCTAATAAAATATCAACCACTTGCAACCAATGTTCATAATATGGGTCTCCATTCAAACGAAATTTGTCTTTATTTATTTCTATTGACGTCGAATAGGCATCTCTCAACCTTTTCACGTCAAGGTTGGGATTCAGTTTCATCGCTTTGGCAAGCACTTGATCAAAAGTATGGCTCATAAAGCTTCCTTCAGGGTAGTTAATGTACCTTGAATATTGCCAAAAATCAAATAAATAACCTTATCTTTTAACTTTCGGAACGAATAATTATATCAATGTCTCCACCCGGAATATCAACCACTCTTATACCTTCAATCAAAGCAGCTTTATTTTTTTCCACAGCTTCAATTCTGTCCGACAATCTAACAATTACACTATCATAATATTCATCCAGTTTTCTTAACGCTTGTACTCGAGCACGAAGCGCAACTTGTTTTTCTGAAACATCAACAAATTGTTTTAAAAGTACATTAGCTTTTTCCGCCTCTAAATCTTCCATTGCCCCAAAAAAATCTGTTTCCAGTGTGTCTTTTTCCGAAGAAATAGTGTTAAAAGACTCAGTTAAATCGTCAATATGCAATCCAATAGCCCTTAAATTTTTTTGCGCATCTGACAATCCCGTACTTAGTTCATCTAAATAACGGTTTAAAGTAGCGCTTCTACCAGTCGATTGATCTAATAATTTGTACACATCTATTTTATATAAATTTCGAATTTGTTTTAGGTTCTCCATATAATCAACAAACTGATTAACATCTTCTTTTTCATCCATTAAATGCCCATAAAAGGTAAGCGCCGTAATACCTGTTTCTCCTTTTATCGACAATTCATCTAAATTCCCAAAAATTTCTAATGTAATAAAGAAATCATCAAAAACCGCATTTTCCACTCCACCATTTTTACCAAACGCATCCAATGCCAAAAAACCGTTCTCTTTTAATACATTTAAATCGGATACACTACGATTGTCTTCATTTTCAATTGTCTTATCCCCACTTTTTTCATTTTCTCCAAACAACCCTCCTAAAAGATTAGATGTAAATATTAAATATGCACCTATACCCAAGAGCCCAATCAAAACTAACCCAATCAAAATTTTTACATTAAATATACCGCCCAGTGAAGGAGCAACCTGCTTAAACACATTTTTCAATTGATCCATAACGCCGGGTTTCGATTTCAAAAGCGTTTCAATTTTTTTTATTTCAGCACGTTTGGCTTCTTTTTCTTTATCTTCTTTTATTTTTTCTTCTTGTTTTTCAACGGATCGCAAGTCATCCTCAGCTTCCACCGAAGACGTTTGTTCTAAAGGTTTTTCCTGGTACATTTCCTCTCCGTATTTCCCAACATCAATAGGAGGCATCTCTTTCTCCCTTTTGGCGTTTATTTGAATATCAGAATCTGAATCAATATCGGAAATTCTATTTGTGTCCACATTTTCGGACTGCGATTCCGCATCTGATTCATCGTTTTTTTCATCCAATTCCTCCTCGGGAAAGATAGGTTCAAATTCTTCCGTATATGGACCGTCATCATCCACATCATCCTCATTAACTTCAAATACATTTTCTTTTTCATTATCATTTTGCGAGCCTTCATCTTGTTCTTCAGCTTTAGGTTGTTCATCAATATTGACTTCACCATTTTTATCCTCATCCAGTTCTTTCGCATTATTATTGGCTTCTTCTTCGTTTGAATCCACTTCTTCAATGATATACGGCGCCTCTTCATCCGCTTTTTCATCATATTGATATGTAAAAACAGGCTCGGACTCGGGTTCGGGTTCGGGTTCGGGCTCGGGCTTGCCTTCAGTTTGCGTCTCATTGTCAGTTTCAGTTTCACCTTCAGCCCCTTGCTCAGCTTCAGCCCCTTGCTCAGCTTCAGGTTCAGGTTGTGACTCATTTTTTTCATTGAAATTTTCATCCTCTTCTTCTTCAACCGATTTTTTTTGTTCATCGTTTTCTTGCATAGATTCTTTTGCCA
>WJJQ01000051.1 GCA_014729615.1 Candidatus Peregrinibacteria bacterium
TAAATACACTAATGCCGTACAGGGGGATTTACTTGGATTCACCAGATTGGAGTTTATTCCGGTAAGCGTGATTTTAACATTTATGGTTGTGGGAGTTTTTGAAGAGGTGATAAAGCTGTTTGCCGTAAAAGCGACTGATAAACATCAGATTCAGTCCGTTGACGATGCGATGGAAATGGCATTTACCGCCGCCTTGGGCTTCGCGTTTGCAGAAAACATCTTATATTTTTACAACATAATGGCATTTAGAGGGGTTGAAGGGATTCTTTACCCTTTCATTTTCAGATCAATGTTTTCAACCTTTGCTCACATTATGTTTAGTGGAGTTTTGGGCTATTATTACGGACTGGCGTTGTTTGCTACCGATATAATGAAAGATGAACACAATAAGAAGAAATTTGCCTTTACCAGAGCTCTGGCACGTCTTTTTCATATGAAAAAAAGTACACTTTTTCATGAAGAAAAAATGATCGAAGGGGTTTTACTGGCAGTTGTATTGCATGCCGTTTTTAATATCTTTCTTGAAATGGAATGGACATTCCTGATTGTTCCGTATCTGACAGCGGGATTCCTTCTGTTAACTTATTTATTAAATAAAAAAGAATCTCACAAAGTTTACGCTTATGTGGATGATAACCGAAACGACCATATACAAATGCAACAATTGTCTTCCACCTTACCCCTTGATCAAAGCGAAAAAGCATGATAAGCTAGGCTAACTCCAGCCGTACTCTCAATTATATGAGAGTATTTTTTGTGATTAATAGCAAATTATGGGCCTAGATAAAATCATTGTAAAGGGTGCAAAAATACACAATTTAAAAAATATTGATGTAGAAATACCCAAAAATAAATTATCTGTCGTAACCGGATTGTCGGGATCGGGAAAATCTTCATTAGCTTTCGACACAATTTATGCAGAAGGACAAAGACGTTATGTAGAGAGCCTATCGACATATGCCAGACAATTTTTACAATTAATGGAAAAACCCGATGTGGAAGCAATAGATGGTTTGTCGCCGGCTATTTCAATTGACCAAAAAACGGCACCCAGGAATCCCCGTTCCACTGTTGGAACGGTAACGGAAATTTATGACTATCTAAGACTACTATACTCAAAAATTGGTGTTCCTCATGATCCGAACACGGGTGAAGTTTTAAGCAAACAATCGGCAAGTGAAATTGTGGAAATCATTTCTCAAATGCAGGAGGGAAAAAAGATTATATTGCTTTCTCCAATGGTCAAGCAAAGAAAAGGGGAGCACGCGAAAGTATTTGAAAACATAAAAAAACTGGGGTTTGTAAGAGTCAGGGTAGATGGTGAAGTGCAAAACATAACCGATATTCCTGTTCTTGATGAAAATAAGAAACATAATATAGAAATTGTTGTGGACAGGTTGGTAGTGAAAAATCTGAAGAAAAATTTGCAAAAAATGTCCAATGGTGACGTTATAGAACTGCCGAATCCCGACAGAAGCCGTCTTGCTGATTCTGTCGAACTCGCGCTAAAACACGGGAGCGGTCGCATGCTGGTGGTTGATCATGATACGGGCGATGAAGAACTTTTTTCGGAAGAATACGGGTCTGCCGATAGCGGAATAAACATCCCCGAAATAACACCGGGTTTATTTTCATTTAATAATCCGCATGGTGCTTGTCCCGAATGTCATGGTCTTGGTACTAAGCTTGTAATTGACCCCGAATTAATTATCCCCAATAAAAATTTGACCCTTGGTGAAGGTGCAATTATGCCATGGTCGGCGACAACATCGCATTTGACTTGGTACAATCGCATTCTTGAATCAGTGGCCAAAAAAACGGGTTTTTCCATGCATACTCCAATTAAAGACTTAAAACCGGAGCATTTGCAAATTGTTTTATATGGGGCAAAAGGTAAAAGATACGATGTGAAACTGGGAGGAGCCAGCTCCAAATTCAAAGGAGAATATTCCGCTACATTTGAAGGGGTTATTCCAAATTTGGAAAGACGCTACATGGAAACCGATTCAGATTACATAAGAAAGAAAATCGAAAAATTCATGCAAATTTTGACTTGCCCGGTTTGCGAAGGGAATCGATTAAGGCCCGAAGTTCTTGCAATTACCATTGAAGACAAGTCAATTATAGAAATAACTCGATTATCAGTCAGAAAAGTTTCAAATTGGATTCAAAAAATCCAATTATCCGAAATGGAACAGCAAATAGCTAAGCCAATTTTAAAGGAAATATCCAGCAGATTACAATTTTTAAACGATGTCGGTCTTTCATATTTGACGTTGGATCGTGCCGCAAACACTTTGTCGGGAGGAGAAGCGCAAAGAATACGCCTGGCCACACAAATAGGTTCAAAGCTATCCGGAGTTATTTATGTATTGGATGAACCGTCAATAGGCTTGCATCAAAGTGATAATGCGAAGCTGATAAAGACACTATTACATTTAAGAGATTTAGGTAACACGGTTATTGTTGTAGAGCATGATGTAGATACAATGCTCGCTTCTGACCATATTCTGGACATTGGGCCGGGAGCCGGAAAACAGGGAGGAGAGGTAATCGCAGAGGGCAGTCCGCAGGAAATCATGAAAAACCCCAATTCAGTCACCGGTCAGTATTTAAGCGGCAAAAAGCAGATAGAATTGCCCGGTCAGCGACGCAAAGGTAACGGACACAGTCTTAAAATAGTTGGAGCAAAAGAGCACAATTTAAAAAATATTGATGTTGATATGCCGCTTGGAACGTTTATTGGTATAACAGGCGTTTCAGGCTCGGGAAAATCAACTCTGATCAATGATATTTTGGTAAAAGAAGTGGAAAAGCGTATTAATAAATCGAAACGCAATATTGGAGCCCACAAAAGAATTGAAGGCATTGAATTTTTAGATAAGATAATCAATATAGATCAATCACCCATAGGTAGAACTCCAAGATCCAATCCCGCCACTTATACAGGTGTTTTTACTGATATAAGGGAACTCTTTGCCAGCACGCCCGAGGCTAAAATGCGCGGATACAAAGCGGGCAGATTCAGTTTTAACGTAAAAGGGGGAAGATGTGAAGCGTGTAGGGGTGATGGAATTAAAAAGATTGAAATGCACTTTTTACCCGACATTTATGTAACTTGTGATGTTTGTAAGGGAAAAAGATACAACGCCGAAGCTCTGGAAATTATGTATAGAGGGCGAACAATTGCAGATGTGTTGCAAATGACAGTCAGAGAAGCCCTGGAATTTTTTGATGCAATCCCCTCAATTAAAACTAAATTACAGACTCTTTCAGAAGTGGGGCTATCATATATTCATTTGGGGCAGTCAGCTACGACTCTCTCGGGTGGAGAGGCTCAGCGTATTAAATTATCAACCGAGCTTTCCAGGCGGGCTACCGGTCAAACTCTTTATATATTAGATGAACCGACTACGGGATTACATTTTGACGACGTAAAAAAGTTGCTGGATGTCTTGCAAAGATTAGTGGATAAAGGGAACACTGTTTTGACCATTGAACATAATTTGGACGTTATTAAGTCGGTTGACTATATAGTTGACCTGGGACCCGAAGGTGGTGAAAATGGCGGAAAATTAATAGCAACAGGAACACCTGAAGAAGTGGCGAAGCAAAAGGACTCTCTTACCGGGGAATGGTTATTGAAATATTGCCTCTAAATTTTTTCTAAAAAAGTTACTTCCATTTATTAATTGGATGTATCTTTTACATATGCAAAAGATACAAAAGATTTAATAGAATTTAATAAAGTTTAATAAAATTTAACCAAATAAAATAAAATAACAATATAGTCAATGTTTAAAACATGTTTAAATAATGTTTAATAAAATTTAATAAAACCAAAAAAAATTAAAAAAAATATTGCAAAGTAAAATTAAACATGATAAAACTTACCACGTAAGCAAATATTGATATAGATTATTGTTAAATTATTGAAATTGTGGTAAACTTTATTTAATTGGTATACAATAAGATTCCATTAAATAAAGTGAGCCAAATGGATGAAATTCTAACCTCAGAACAGGTTGCAAAGCTCTTACAGGTACACCCCTTCACAGTTCTAAAATTCATTAAGAATGGAAAGCTGAAGGCTAGTAAAATAGGAAGAGTCTATAGAATCAGAAGATCGGAAGTGGAAAGATTTCTGGACAGCAATCTGGAATCCAGTGAAAAACCGGTCAAGAAGAAGAAAAAAACTAAGGGTGCCATAAGCGCAAGCCCGGAGAAGAAGAAAAAAAGAGTAGAAAAACAGGCGGATGTGATTGAAGTGAAAGAAGTAAAAGAAGTGAAGGATTTGAATCCCGACGTCGAGAACGATCCGGACCATTACATACTCAGAGTAAACCATTAAAGAAATGATTTTTAACTGCAAAGGATGTGGAATATCAGTTTCCACACACAAAAACAAATGCATCTACTGTAAAAATGACAACACTGAATATATTGAATTAATAACCGGTATTAAAGCTAATAAAGAGAATGTAAATCTAGGAGAGAAGATCAAAGGATCAATTTTCTCCTTCGTGCACAGATAGTGCGCTATGTGCCCTGCCAGGCCTTAAAGTTAATATCCCAATCCCTAATCTATAAGCTTGGCAGCGTGCAGAAAGAACAAAGTGAAGGCCCTAGAAAAGCCTTAAAACAAGTTTCTGTTGGTCCTAACAGAGGCTTGTTTTTTTTGTGTCGAAAGCATCTTTGTCGTTAGCATTGTTTGGCATTAACACTGCGAATACAATCAATGGTTTGATTTTCGTATTTAAAAGAAGAGTCAATCACGGTTTTAAGATCAATCAAGTTTTCAACAATTTGTTTTGTAAAGACGTCGGATGTTTCACCGTAAAGAGCTTGATATTCGCTTAAATATAAGATTTCTTGTTGTGCCAGTTGATAAGCGTCAGAGGCGACACCTGATGCTAGCTGTATTTGTTCAATGGTAGGATTATTTCCACTACCCAAATTGGGCAGGTTATTTAAAAGCTCATCTTTAATCTGTTGAAAACCTTCTTTTGGGGTTAAACCGTTAACTTTAACATCAACAAAACCACCAATAAATTTTCTGCCCAGGTCCATTGATGTATTTGCCATTCTATCCCAAGCCTCTTCTGTCCTTTCTCTGGCTTGTTGGA
>WJJQ01000052.1 GCA_014729615.1 Candidatus Peregrinibacteria bacterium
GGCATTTGGGTTGTTTCCGGAAGTGATTTCAATGCAAGCATGGTATGGTCCCATACATCACCTTCCGTATGATATTCCATTGGTTGCGCCACTCCTTTCATTGCTTGAATTTCAGGTAACAAAACTTGCAGTATGCCCAAATCTTCCATGTCCTCAAATGCTTCGCAGGCATTTGGGAGCATTATAATTTTATTGAGTTCATCTCCTATTCGCTCATTTGCGATATTATCCACCACAAGCGGAGCGTGTTTTTTTAAAGCCTGAAAAGTTTTTGGCTCATACTGAAAGTTAAACTGATTTTTAAATCGTACCGCCCTCAAAATTCTTAAATGATCTTCGAGTATGCGTTTTTCCGCATCGCCAATAAAGCGAATCACTTTTGCGTTAAGGTCTTTTTGTCCCTGTACATAATCGTGAATATGATCATTTGTGGGATCATAAAAAATTCCATTTATAGTAAAATCCCGCCTGTGCGCGTCTTTGTCGGCGCCGGTAAATTCCACGTAATCCGGCCTTCTGCCGTCACTGTAACCGGAGTCGGATCTAAATGTCGCCACTTCAAAAGTGTGTCCGTTTTTTTTGGCCAAAATTACACCGAATTTTTTTCCCACCGGCATTGTATCGTCAAGAATGTCTTCAATTTGATCGGGCTTCGCGCTCGTTACAATATCAAAATCTTTCGGCTCGATTCCAAGCAACATGTCACGAACGCATCCCCCTGCCCAGTATGCTTCGTGCCCATGCTTTTTTAATTGTTCGATTATTTCTATGGATGTTGGTTGCATGTGATGATTATATCATATTCTTCGATTCACCATCACTTTTTTATCTTATTATGTTGTAAACAATAAAAACTAAGAATAGAATTGGCTCCATAAAAAAATTGCCAATGAAAAGGAACACTATAGTTTGTAAAATCGGGACAGCTGTTCTGACCAGAAAAAGCAAAAAAGCCGACAAATTAGATTTGAACGTTTTAAACGATTTAGCTGAAGAAATATCAAAAACCATGGAGGATTTCAAAGCAAAAATCGTATTGGTTTCCTCGGGTGCAATAGGCTCGGGGAAAGCTAAAATTCAACTGAATAGCGGACCTGAAAATACGGTTGATCAGGCCTATGCCTCTGTCGGTCAATCCGTTTTAATGTCTAAATATCAAGACGCATTTAATGCTGCCGATCCCAAAAGAACAGTAGCTCAATTGTTGCTTACATCGGCTGAATTACAAAGAACCAAAGAAGAAAAATACGCGGAAAATCTAATCAATTACTTGCTGGACAATAAAATTGTACCGATTGTGAACGCTAACGACGCGATTGATTTATCGGAGTTATTAAAATCTGACAATGATAATTTGGCGCAAGAACTAGCTATCCAAATAAGGGCAAATCTTCTTATTCTGCTGACAAATGTCGAAGGGTTTTATGAGGGAGACGATTTAATTTCACAAATCTCTTACACGCAATTGGATGAGGATTACATAAAAAAACATATTAAAACAAAAAGTCATTCGGGACGTGGTGGCATGGATTCAAAACTTCTTGCCGCCAGGAAAGCCGCGGAAAAAGGAATTCCGACTTATATTGTGAATGGTAAAGACCCCGGAAATTTATCTGCTATAATCAGAGGTGAAGCTATTGGAACCAAAATAACTACAAAGTAAAAATGAAAATACTTGGAATTGAAACATCGTGTGATGAGACGGCGGCGGCTGTCGTGGAAAATGGACGAAACGTACTTTCGAACGTTATAGCATCGCAAATTGATTTACATAAAGAAACCGGTGGAGTTGTTCCTGAAGTGGCCGCGCGTGAGCATGCTATTAGAATAATTCCGGTCGTAGACGAAGCGCTTAAAAAAGCCGGCACAACTTTAGCGGGGATTGACGCAATTGCGGTTACCGCGGGTCCGGGACTCGTTAGCTCTTTAATTACGGGCACTACTTCCGCATCGGTTTTGGCAATGTCGTTAAATAAACCTCTGATTCCGGTAAATCACATCGCAGGGCATATTTATGCAAACTGGTTGGATTTGCCTGCTGACACAATACAATTTCCCATTGTCATTTTGACCGTATCGGGAGGACACAACGACCTGGTTTTAATGAAAGAACATGGAAATTTTGAGTTATTGGGCGAAACTTTAGACGACGCGGCCGGCGAAGCTTTTGATAAAGTGGCCAGATTACTTGGATTAGGGTATCCCGGAGGACCCCATGTATCCAGAAGAGCAGAGGTTGGTAACCCAAATCGGTTCGATCTTCCCAGAGTTTATTTAGACAAGAAAAGTTTTAACTTCAGTTTTTCCGGTTTGAAAACCGCAATGTTAAACCTTACAAAAAATGAACATGAGCAAAATGGAACTTTAACTGAAGAATTTGTGGCGGATGCGGCCGCATCTTTTCAGGAAACAGTGTGTGACATTTTGTCGGACAAATTATTAAAAGCGGCCGAACTGCATAATGCGAAAGAAGTTCATATAGCCGGGGGAGTATCTGCCAATAAGAGATTAAGATTCATGATGGAAGAAAAAATAACATCAAAATATTACAAAGATCATAAAAATAAAATCCAAATACTGAAAAACTCACCTGTTTTACGGTATACGGCAGACATTAAATACTGCACGGATAACGCGGCCATGATTGCCGGCGCCGCTTATTTTCTGAATAAAACCGTCGATAATGAAATGGCGAAAGCTGATCCGACGCTTACCCTTTATCAAAAGGCCTAGACTAAAAGTTTTGATGTGATAAAATCACTTTGTTATAAACGTATGCTTTTTTGTTATGAGTGAAGAAATACAAAAACCCCCTTATCAAACCGTAAAAGGAGTTCATGACATTTTACCCAAAGATCATGAATATTATACTTTCATAAAAAAAGTTGTCAGGCATAGATGCAGACAAGCGGGTTTTCGCAGAATTACGACACCTGTTTTTGAATTTACCGATGTGTTCAAAAGGAGTGTCGGAGACTCCAGCGATATAGTAAACAAAGAAATGTATACTTTTGAAGACAAAAAAGGCCGCAGTTTAACCTTAAAACCGGAAGGAACGGCGGGGGTTGTGAGATCATATATTCAACATGGAATGAGCAATTGGCCGCAACCGGTAGAGCTTTATTATATTGAACCTTTTTTCAGATACGACAAACCTCAAAAGGGCAGATATAGACAATTTCACCAATTCGGATATGAAATTATCGGTGAAAGCGACCCCGCATTGGATGCTCAAATAATTTACCTTTCAAACAAAATTTTGGAAGATTTGGGTATTGATCAATTGTTTACTTTGCAAATCAACACAATAGGAAGCGCTGAAGACAGAGAAAGATACGCGGCGGCAATTAAGGATTATTATTACGATAAAGAACGTTACCTCGATGAAGATGACAAGCGCAGGCTGGAAAATAATCCGCTTAGAATTCTTGATTCAAAAAATGAGGACACAATGATATTAAACCAGTCAGCGCCAAAACTAATAGATTATTTAAGTGAAGAATCAAAACAATATTATCAGGAACTAAAAGAATGCCTGGAAGAGCTGGATATTGAATATCAGGAAAATTCATTGTTGGTTCGAGGTTTAGATTACTATTCAATGACTGTTTTTGAATTTTGGGACAAAACCGAAGGTGCACAAAACGCGATTGGTGGTGGAGGTCGCTATGACGGTTTGATTGAATTAATGGGTGGACAACCGACTCCCGCATGTGGATTTGCGGCCGGAATGGAAAGAATAATTGCGCATATGAAACGGGAAAAAGTTCGTGTGCCTCAAAAAGATGATTTACATGTTTTTGTTGCTCAACTTGGTGTTGAAGCAAAGAAAAAATGTTTGCCTTTAATTGTGGAATTGCGCGACAAAGGAATTCGAACAATGGGTGCTCTTGGAAAAGGAGCGATCAAGACTCAGTTGAAACTGGCGGACAAATTTAAAGTTCCCTATACAGTATTAATTGGTTTAACCGAAGTCCGTGAGGGAACGGCCATTATTCGAGATATGAAAGTAGGAACTCAAAAAACAGTACCATTTGATGAAGTTGCTGAAAACATAATGGAACTGATTGGAGAAGAAAATTTGGACACATATTCACCGGGTGAATTGGTTTATTAAAATATGGCAAAAAAAATATTTTATATTTTGGCGGGACTAGCATTATTAATGACTTTGGCGTTTGTAATTTTAAATAAACCGGCAATATCATTCGGCCAATGCTTAACTGCAAATGGATTTACAATGTATGGAACGGACACTTGCTCATCTTGCAAACAACAGAAGCAATTATTGGGTGAAGACTTTGAACAAGTGCATTATGTTAATTGTTTTTTTAGTCTTGATTCGTGCAGAAAAAAAGAAATAAAGGCGTATCCAACCTGGGAAAAAAATGGTAAGCTCGTTGTTGGAATTCAAACTCCGACAGAACTTGCAGAATTATCAGGTTGTAAAATAAAAAATTCATGAAAAATATAATATCACTAATATTTTTTTGCTTAATAAGTACCCCGTTGGCAATTGCTATCGACTTTGATGATGTAGGCTCTGCTCACAAAAATTTTGCAGCCATAAATTATTTATTTGATCGAGGCATAGTTGCCGGTTATCCGGATGGAAGTTTTAAACCGGAAGATACTATAAACAGAGTAGAGGCTTTAAAAATGGTTACGCTGGCGGCCGATTATAATGAAAATGAATTGGCGGAAATTGATTTCCCAGATGTAAACACTGATGACTGGTATTATGATTATGTTGCGAATGGTGTTTTCAAAAATATAGTAGAAGGGTATCCCGATGGAAAGTTCAGACCGGACAATAACATTAATGTTGCTGAAAGTTTAAAAATTGTATTGATGGCTTTTAGAACAAATGATCTCTCTGAACCTGACAATGATCCCTTTATTGATGTGACAAAAGATGAGTGGTATGCAAAATACGCTTTTTACGCGAAAGAAAAAAACCTGATTGAACCTTATGGTAACGGCACTCTGAATGCGGGTCGCGACATTTCGCGTGGTGATTTCGCCGAGCTTTTATATAGATTGGTTTTTACAAAGGACAATGACCTCGATGTTTTTCCTTTAAGTCAAAACTGGCCGAAAATACAAAACGGTGCGCAGGAATATGAAATAAAATATCCGTCGGAGTGGAATTTTATATCGGCCAATGATCAAAGTATTTTTTGGAAACAGGACTCTGAAAACGATCAACTGAGCTGGATCAGGCTTTATCCGGAAAGTTCTACGGTGGTTGTGGCGGTTGATGATAATGAAGAAAATTATTCATTGGATCAATACATATCGCGGTTGAACTACGCGGGTGATCCTGAAATAGATAAACGGCAGTTGAATAATTTACCTTTTGCAAGCATACATATTCCGGGCAGTTTGGTCACCGATTACTATTTCGAAATGCCAGATCGTGATATTTTGGTTATTTACTCACAAATTGGGGACGGTGATAATAAAGAATTTCTGTCTGAACAAATAAGGTATTTGGTGGGGAGTGTAAGACCCTATGACGGACCTTCAAATTTTGATGTAACAACCACGACAGATTCATCAAGTATGAGCAGAGACGAATTGCTTTCAGAAGTTAGAAAATTAATACTGGTGGAAAATTCGGGCGAAAATGCTTTAAATATGTTTTCAGACTTATTAATAATTGAAACTGATTCAATCGGCATAGGTACGGGACCCATTGACTATTATTACAGCGATGAATTCGACGTTACTCTGAAATATGAAAGAGACACAAAAACACTTTTGGCTTTGAGCGAATCTAAGAGTACTGCATTTTAATTATGCTTTATTTTAATGGAATTAAAGTATAAAATATCTTTAAGTTAAAAACCCTATATTTTATAAACAAATACAATATGTTAAAAAAATTAACAGCGATTTCACTGGTAACAATTGCATTAATTGCTTTTGCCGGTTGTCAGCAAATTACACCTGATTCTGACATTAATGAAGTCGATACTAATTTGGAAACAAATTCTTCAGCTACAACTACTGCTGTTCTTGAAATAAAGGAAGGTGATTTGGGTGTACCCAACACTGCAAGTGCTTCAGGATCATTAACTATTTCTGAATAATATGAAAAAAACCATAATTTCAACATTATTAATAATTTCCATTTTGGCAGCAGCAGGTTGTCAAAAAAAAGAAGAGGTTGTGGTTGAGGAACCGCTAATTCCGGCAGTACCTGAAATAAAAGGGCCGGATGGACCACCGGATGTTAAGGGGCCAAGTGCTCCTCCACCCACAAGATTGCCGGAAGCGGTAACTGAAACTGAAGAAATAGAATACACATTGCCGGAAATAGATTTGGAAGTTGTAAACTAAGAGATTATTTATGGCCGGACATTCGAAGTGGCATAATATTAAGCATAAAAAAGCTGCCCAAGACGCTAAAATGGGTAAGATTTTTACAAAGCATGCAAAACTGATTCAAATTGCCGCGTCTCAAGGTGGAGGAGATCCAACCATGAATCCTGCTTTAAGGGCGGCTGTTGAAAATGCAAAAGCCGATAATGTGCCAACAGCAAACATTGAAAGGGCAATTAAAAAAGGAACAGGTGAAGGAAAAGATGCCAGTCAGATTTCCGAAGTTTTATATGAGGCCTTTGGCCCGTCAGGCACGGCCTTTTACATTGAAACACTTACAGACAATAAAAACCGAACCATCACTAATGTAAAAATTATTTTGAATAAAAAAGGGGGAACTTTCGGAGCCGCCGGTTCAGTCGGTTATTTATTTAACAAAAAAGGTATTATTGAAATCCCCATTAGTGAACAGAATGAAAAAGAAGAATTAGAATTAGCCGCAATCGATGCGGGCGCGGAGGATGTTGAAACAACAGAAGAATTCATGGTCGTTTATACCGACCCCCAGGATCTAATGAAAGTGAAAGATCAATTGATGCGACGATCCATTCAGGTAAAATCAGCCGAATTATCTTATATGCCCGTGAATTATGTTGAAATAAAAAATGCGGAAGATGCTCAAAAAGTAATTAATCTAATTGAATCTCTTGAAGAGGATGAAGACGTTTCCACCGTTTATACAAACGCCAATATCGACTATGATATTTTGAAGCAATTAAATAACTAATCTTCGAATTTATAAAGGACATCATCCTCGAGATCAATTTCGGATTCCTGATCTTCAACCGATTTTTTTATTATAAAATCAGCGGTTGATTCCTTTTCATTTACATTGACCGGGCTTTTTTTTGACACCTGCTTTCGTTTTTTTGCTTTTTTTAACTTTTTACTATCGTAATCTTTATTTTTTACTTTATTTTGATCTTCAGTATCAATAGTTTCATAAACTTCTTCCTCGTAATCCTCGTTAATAAATCCTAATCTTTTTGACTGGAAATCTCTAACTTTATTGATAATTGTCTCTTCCATTTTCCGCAAATCATCGGCGTGAATCTGAAAACCTGCGGCTTGCACATGCCCCCCTCCCCCAAACATTCCCGCAATTTCACTGGCGTCTACGTTTTGATTTGGCGTTCTAATACTTCCGGAAATCAGATTGTCCGCCTTTTGTTTAATAATCATGACAACTTCAGCTCCAGGAGCATTCGATAACAATTCATCTATTATTCCGCCGGTTTCATCGGGCTCGCTACCTGTTTCTTTAAGGTCTTTAAGGCTAATTGTTGACCAGACTACTCTATATTTATCATCCACTTTTATTTTGGAAAGGATTCTACCCCAAAGCTTAAGTGTCGATAAATTTTTTGTTTTGAAGACGTTTTTAATGATTTCTTGTTGTCTGGCTCCGTATTTAATAAGTTTCGCGGATGACGCGAATGACTTGGGCGTGGTATTGGCATTTTGAAAACTTCCGGTATCAGTAATGATTCCTGCCAGTAATAAAGTCGCCACGTCTTCATCCATCAGATCCAGGCCTTCCTGTTCTTCAAGCTCTTCTATTAATGTAATAAGCATTTCGGTTGTAGACGAGCTCATGATATCAATAAAGTTTATCTTTCCGAAATTGCTGTTTGAAGCATGATGATCAATGTTCAAAACCGGTATCTGCGTAAACATTTCCGGGTTATCTTCATAGAATCTTCCCAATTGTTCCAGGTCGGCCGTATCAACGGTAATAATTGCGTCGTATCTGCTTGGACCATGTTCAAACGAAACATCTTTTTCGCTGAATTGTCCTTTTTTGGCTGTGATAATAATATTTACTTTATCTTCCGCCACCTTGGTTTTCAAAGTGTTTATTTTGGCCTTCTTACAATCTAATGTAACTATAAAGTCGCTAGAGGTTTTAAAATCGTTATTAATAACTTTTGTAGTAGGTAAAAATTTAAATGCATCGGGTACGGGTTCGGCGCACACTACAGTTGCCTGTTTGCCCATTTTCTTTAAAACCAGATAAAGTGCCAAAGCGCTACCCAGCGAGTCACCGTCAACAGGCGTTGACGGCATAATAAGGAGGCTTTCGCTTCGCTTAATCAGGTCAATAATTTGTTTTCGTATCTTTTCCATTATGGTTGCCCGTAAAAAATGTCATTAGCATATTATGACATATTTTTTTTATTTTTGCAAGAGCCTAGCTCAAGACTTAAGAGCGAAGATTAGCAAAGGAAAGTTTTTTGCGCAAGCTAGACTTCCGAGCGCGCCAAATCAACCAGCCTTAATTGAAGTTTTTTTATTCCTTTCCATTCGTTTCTTTCGAGGTAACAAGCCAAATCAACTCGATTATGTTCTCTTAGATAATCTTCATATTTACCTAATTTAAAACCTATAACGGGCAAGCGTTTGCCTTTAAGTTGTGCTTTGAAATGCAAATGATTCAGTTCTTTACCAACTCGTTTCAATTCATCTACATTGACTCCCCTAAATAAAAGGAGTGGTTGTTCATTACCTATTCCAAAAGGTTCCAACTGGTCCAGTAATAACATAAGCCC
>WJJQ01000053.1 GCA_014729615.1 Candidatus Peregrinibacteria bacterium
CTTTATAATTGGCGTTGTATTTTTGCGTATCGTTAATCATGTCATTTTCAGCCCATTCTTTAACCCAATCTTCCACATTGTACTCACAAACATTGCCCTCTTCATCATTTCCGAAAACCCGTTTGATTCCGGAATTCAAAATCATTTTTTTACAAATAAAACAAGGTAAAGCTTTTATTAACTGCTCTTCACCTTCCATAACCTTTTTACCGAACAAATACAAATCGCCGTTTAAAACGCTGACACCGGCTCTCGCGGCATTAATAATCGCGTTTTGTTCACCGTGCACACTTCGACAAAGCTCATATTGCGTACCCGATTTAACCCCCAATTTTCTGCGCAGACAAAATCCAATTTCATAGCAATCTTTGGTATGCCTTGGCGCACCGTTATATCCGGTTGAAATAATTTGATCATCTCTAACAATTATCGCCCCGAAATGAGCGCACATGCAGGTCGCCCTTTTGGCGACTTCACGCGCGATGTTCATGTAATACTCTTGTTTTGAACTCCTATGTTTTTGTGGATTCATATTAATTATGCTTTACCTAATACAAGCGCCAACAAAGCCATTCTAACCGCGACGCCGTTCCCCGCCTGTCTGAAATAAGCCGCGGTTGGCAAATCATCCACATCGGTACTTATTTCATTTACTCTTGGCAGAGGATGCATGACAACAACATTAGGATTTATTCGTTCAATCATTTCTCTGTTTAAAACATAAGTATCCTGCAGTCTTTTACCCTCTTCCGGGTCTTCAAAACGCTCTTTTTGAACTCTGGTCATATATAAAATATCAGCTCCTTCAAGCCCTTCTTCAAGACTTTCCATTTCCTTGTAATTAGCTCCCCTTTCATCCAAAAATTTCGTTACTTTTTCCGGCAAGGCAAGAGCCTTTGGAGAAACATAATTCAGCTCAACATCGTAATTCGACAATAAATATGAAAGCGAGTGAACGGTTCTCCCATGTTTTAAATCCCCCACGATTGTAATTTTCATGGCATCAAAACGGCCTTTTTCATGAAGAATCGTGAACAAATCCAATAAACCTTGTGTCGGATGCTCACCCGCTCCATCACCGCCACTAAGAACAGGAATATCCGCGTTATCGGCCATAATGGCGGGAGCACCCATTTGTCCATGTCTGATTGCAATCACATCGGCGTATTGTTCTACCATTTTCGCGGTATCTTCAATCGTTTCACCCTTCACCATCGACGTTCCTTCACTGCCGCTAATTGTAATAACCTTTCCTCCCAAACGATTCATAGCCGTTTCAAATGAAAGTCTTGTTCTTGTGGACGGCTCGAAGAAAAGTGAAGCCAATATTTTCCCTTCAAGCAAATTGGACCTTTTTTCCTTTCTGGCAAATGGAAGCATGTCATTTGCGACTTCCATTATTCGTAAAATTTCCCCTTTGGAAAGAGTTTTGGTGCTTAATATGTCCGCCCCTTTAAAATTAGCCATAAAAATGAAGTTAATTACACTTTGTATAGCACATTTATGAAAAAAATAAACAAAAAATGCCATTTAAGCTTGCCTAGAGCCATACCGACCATTATATTGCTCTCGAACTAAATCATTTTTAATGAAAAAAGGCACATTAATATTAAAAGACGGACATAAATTTGACGGCTTTATTTTTGGTGCTGAAAAATCCAGCGCCGGTGAAATCGTATTCTCTACGGGGATGGTCGGCTATCCTGAAAGTTTGACCGATCCTTCTTATCGTGGACAAATTTTAACTTTCACTTATCCGCTGATAGGCAATTACGGAGTCCCAAAAGAAGAAAAAGACGAATACGGATTAAGTAACATGTTCGAAAGTGACCGGATTCATGTAAAAGGGATAGTATTAAGTGAATACAGCGAAAACCACAGTCACTGGAGGGCCAAACAATCATTAAGCGACTGGCTGAAAAAAGCGGGAATACCCGGAATAACCGGAATAGATACCAGAGAATTAACTAAAATCATTCGCACCAAAGGATGTATGCCCGCCAAAATCGTTGTTGAAAATGCAGAAGACATAGAATTATACGACCCGAATCTAACCAATCTGGTTGCGGAAGTGGGAGTCAAAAAGCCCGTCGTTTACGGTAACGGCAAAAAAACAATATTAATGCTTGATTGCGGAGTTAAAAACAACACAATAAGAAACTTTTTAAAGCGCGGCTTCAAAGTAAAAAGAGTCCCCTGGAATTATGATTTTCTTAAAGAAAAATTTGATGGCTTGTTTATTTCCAACGGCCCGGGTGATCCCACAATGATAATGGAAACCGTAAATCGAGTAAAAGAAGTAATTAAACAAGGAAAACCGATTTTTGGCATTTGTCTCGGTAATCAGGTCTTGGCACTTGCCGCGGGCGCGAAAACATATAAAACCAAATTCGGGAACAGATCACAAAACCAACCCTGCACCGACACCGAAACCGGCAGATGCTACATGACGACTCAAAACCACAATTACGCGGTTGATGAAAAAACCCTGCCGCCGGGCTGGAAAGTATGGTTTTACAACGAAAACGACAAAACCGTTGAAGGAATCAAACATAAAACAAAACCGTTTTCAGCTGTGCAATTTCACCCGGAAGCATACCCGGGGCCGGTTGATACTGACTTTCTTTTCGATTTTTTTGCAACACAAATCAAATAATTTCGTTATAAATTATAAACATATATATTTTTTTAACCCCAAATATATGCGAAAAAAATTAATCGCGTTGGCAATATCAGGTTTTTTGCTGATGCAACCGCTTTTTGCCTTCGCTGCATCTGAAGCGACAGATCTTTTGCCCGAAGACGCAAAATTGCTTTACACATTGAACACAAAAAATCCGAATCCGTTAGAGGCTTTCATTGAGCCACTTCTTACAAGTGGATTCACTGAAGAAGAAGCCGACAAACTGGAAGCTGTTCAAAATCTTTTGTTTGAAAATGAAGGAGCAGTCGCACTGACTTCTCTTGATCCGAATGCGGAAATGCTTGATATGTTCATTGCATTCGAAATGTCGGAAGCTGACGTAACAACATTGGAAGTTTTCGACAATGTTGTTGATATGACCGAATACAATGGTGTATCGATTTATAATCCATCTTACGAGCTTTACGCTTTTCAGAATGAAGGATTATTTTTCATGACCAACACCGAAGAAAATGCCAAAGCCGCGTTAGATCAAACCACTTCATTCAATGACAAAGAAGCATACATGAACGCGAAAGAATATTCATTGGACGCGCCTTTCTTTACAATGTTCATGGAACCTTCAGAATTGTTGGATCCTGCAACAATTGAAGAACTATCTTATGAAGACCCGTTTTTGTCATCCATGCTGCTTGAAAACGCATCTGATTTGTTATCAGCCATAGACACCGAATACATTACCGTTAACCAAACCGCGGACGGATTCAATATGAGCGTTTATGTTTCAGGTGACGAAAACGAGCTTACAGAAAAGGGATACAATTTCGACCAATACGATTTTGTTCCGAATTTATATGAAAGAATTAACGGTGAAGATGTTATTCTTTACGTTGAACAAGGTGAATTCCAAAAATGGTTGGATTCAATTGAAGAAAATCTGCTTAGTTCAGAAATGTTCGCTGAAGCTTACGACGAAATCATTACAGATTTCGACACTGAAACAGGTATTAACCTTGAAACAGAAATATTCCCGATGCTTGACGGCGAAGCGGCTGTTGCCGTTCACGCGACAGATATTGAATCACCTGCTGTAACCATGATTTTTGATCTAGGTACAAACGCCACTGAAATGACAGAATTAATGATTGAATTAAACAATCAGATCAAAGCCGACAACGAAGCAATGGAAGCGGATGGCACAATTGAAGGTTATGAATATTCAATTGCCCACGCGGGTGCAAGTTTCTATAAACATGAATTCATTCAAGACGGTGAATCAATGGTACTATACATGAACGTTGTTAGTGGAAAACTGGTTATTTCTAATCATCCAACCTTCGAATCAGTTTACAGTTATGGTGAAGGAATGGACGAAAACGCCAACTTTGAAAAAGCTTTCACTAACAGAAATGAAACACGTTCAAACATTGTTTTTGTAGATTTAAATCTGCTGACAGATTTGATGAAAGCGGACATGACTGAAGATGAAATTCAAATGATGCAATCACTTTTTGATTCATGGGAATATTTATTCGCTGATAGCATGGCAATGAACGCGGGAGAATCTTATAAAAAATTAACTCTTGCAATGGATACTGAAATGGCTTTGAACAATTTGTATCTTGCAATGGAAAGCTTAGTGGATTCACTTATGGCAAGTGAGCCGATTGTAATAGATGAACCTATATTTACTGATCTTGATCAAAGCACTTTAAATTATTGCGATGTCTATTCATCTGACTGGTTCTACACATATGTTGAAGATTTAACAATGAACGACATTGTGGAAGGTTATAATGACGGATGTTTCCACCCCGGTGATGACGTAACAAGAGCTGAATTCACAAAAATGGTATTGGGCGCAATTGAATATAAGGGAACCATGTCGTTGGCAGAAGTGCAAACCGCTACACCCGCTTTTTTCAGCGACATTTCTTCTGAAGACTGGTACGCGGCATATGTTAACAAGGCGGCGGCAAATGATATCGTTGACGGATACAGTGATGATAGTTTCAAACCTAATAGTCCCATTTCAAGAGCGGAAGCTGTGCAAGTTTTATATAATGCAAGCGCGACTCTTCAATCAGGCACATCATTTAATCCGGGATTTAACGATGTGGAAATTACAGACTGGTTTTATCCGGCTGTGGCGGCGGCATATTCAAATGACTTGGTAGACGGTGAAAATGGAGCGTTTAATCCTGCAAGAAACATTAACAGAGCGGAAGCGGCTAAAATTATTAGCCAGTATTTATCTATGTAAATGATAATCAAAAGGCCCGGCGTTTCCGCCGGGCCTTTTTAAATTCACCTCTTATCAGTTTCCGATTGATTTTGAAAGGAAACTCAAGTTTTTGTTTTGGTGATTATTTTTGTTTTAGATTGACCAATCTCTCTTCTACCGGACTTTGGCTATAAATTTCCAGTCGCACCACCGACCACCCGTGACTGTGTCTGCAAGATCCGACAAGCGAATAACGAGAGACACCGAGTAACCTTGAAGCGGATAACGGCAAGTCAAGCCGCGCTCCATAATCCAGTAAAAAAGTTCTCTATGCTTATGATAGAGACTGACAGACTGCAAATTACTTTGCCTCCCGGTCAATACCTACCCTAAGCCGCCTGATTGTCAATGATCTTAATGATCTTTTTTGTTTTGATCTTCTGCAGAAGATAATTTGTTTTTGTTTGACCTTTTTTGTTTTGTTTTTTTTTGAATTCTTGCTGATTAAGGGGAAGTTATTGTTTTTTAAACTTTTTGTGTGGCCTCGAAGAAAGAATTCTGCTCACTATACAAAATTGAAATATTTTCTGCAAGTTTTATCATTAGACTAATATATAATTTATGCTTTAATTTAGAATCAAGAGACTGTAAATAATCCTTAATATGTGTTATTAATAAGAACAATGGAAAACATATATGTAGCGTTAGATCTGGAAACAACGGGATTTGATCCGACAAAAGACCACGTCATTGAAATTGCCGCCATCAAATTCACAGACACGAAAGTATTGGACACTTTCGAAAGCGTTTTGAATCCGGGAATAAAAATTCCCACCATGATTTCACACATTACCGGCATCTTCAACGAAGAGCTGGAAGGTGCTCCCCTGTTTGAAGATATTAAAGATGAATTACAGAAATTCATATCGAACCATCCCATAATAGGTCACAACATTCAGTTTGACGTTAACTTTTTGAATCAAAAAGGCATCCCTTTAAAAAATTCTTTGCTCGACACATTACAACTTGCGCCTATCCTTCTGCCGGGCCTCCCATCCTACAGCCTTGAAACGTTGACCCGTATTTTAAACATAAAACATGAAAACAGACATCGAGCCCTTAGCGATACAATTGCCTCAAAAGACCTGTTCCTTCTTTTAAAAGACAAAATCACCGAACTAGACAGCGGTTTGCTTGAAGAAATAAAAAAAATCCTGCAAAAAAGTACCTGGTCCTTAAAAAATTTGTTTTTCGAATCCAAAAACAAAAGAAATTCAACTCCAGACAATCCCCCCGCCAAAGAAAAAAAACACGCAAAAGATTTTACCGAAGAACAATATCAACTTTTTTTCAGCGATAAAACTCCCTTAAAAAACGTTATTGACGACTTTGAAAACCGCCCTTCACAAGCAACAATCAGTGAAAAAATCACCGAAGCGTTCAAAAAAGATAAACATTTATTAATAGAAGCCGGCACCGGAACGGGCAAAACCCTCGCCTATTTATTGAGCGCCTTTTTTCATGCGAACAAAAACAATGAAACCGTAGTCGTTTCCACTTACACCAAAAATTTACAGGACCAAATATTGAATAAAGACATCCCCATTCTTCAAAAAGCAATCAGCCGGCTTGATCCAGACTTAAAAATAAAAACCGCCCTGGTTAAAGGCAAAAACAGCTACATTTCAATGCCCCGTTTCAACCAATTACTACTAAAACCGAGTCTTGAAGACCACGAAGTAACGCTTATTATCAAAACCTTAATTTGGCTGACCCAAACCGAAACCGGCGACCTGGACGAACTTACTCTTCAAGGCAAGGAATTCACTTTAAGAAACGAAATTTGCCATGATGACCTTAGTCCATATAAACCGAAACCGGGCCAAACCGACTTTGTGCTTAAAGCCAGAGAAAAAGCCGCGGAATCAAACATAATTATTGTGAATCACGCCCTGCTTTTTCAGGATTGCATCACAAAAAACATTCTTCCAAAATACGAAAGAGCCATTATTGACGAAGCCCATCATCTTGAAAAAGTTATCACCGACAGTTTGACCATAAACCTTTCACTCAAGCCATTCTTGCGCATTTATGAATCCATTGCGAAAATATACGACCAAAGCGAACAAGAACCGGCCTTTTCCGAAGCCATGAAAATTATTCCGCAAATCACTTCGAAAACGGAAATCCTTTTTGGTTTACTGGGGATTTTTATGGAAAAATACGCTGATCCCATGGACTTTCAAATGCATTATTTAATAAAAGAAACCACTTTAAACTCGCTTGAATGGGACAAAGTGAAAAAATCCACCCAAAATTTATATGAAATGTTGGAAGATTTAATCGACAATCTTGAAACGGTCAAATTAGAAAATGACCTTTTCACCAACATTCAAGACCTGAAACAAAAGCGCGAAAATCTTTACGACGCCATTCTGGCCGAAAACAATAATGACAACATTAAATGGGTCTATGAAGGATACGAAAGCCACCACTCATTAAAAAGCGCGCCCATAAACACCGGCAATCAACTGCGTACAATGCTTTTCGACGCCAAAAAAAGCATTATTTTAACAAGCGCCACCTTGCAAACGGACAATAATTTCGACTTTATTCGCGATCAACTGGCCCTTACACCCGACATTGAAGCCATCGCGCTCGCTTCGCATTTCGATTTTCCCGACCAGGTAAAAATCATCATTCCCGAAGACCTGCCAAAACCCGCCGGCGAAGGTTATTTCACCGCTTCATGCGAAATCATTTTAAATGTTATTAAAAAGAACAAAGGCCGCGCATTAATTTTGTTTACATCGAAAAAAGCATTATTGGCGTCATACATGAAAATCGCTCCCGAACTACGCAAAGAAGGAATCGAAGTGCTCGGCCAGGGCATCACCGGCGGCAAAGGCAAAATACTTGAACACTTTAAAGAAGAGCCCGACACAACCGCAATTTTCGGTCTCGCCAGTTTTTGGGAAGGAATAGACCTTCCCGGCGACCTACTCACTTGTCTTGTCATCCAAAAACTCCCCTTCGACCCCCCAAACGACCCCATTATTTATTCAAGATCACTGCGCTACACCAACAGTTTCGAACAATACCAGCTTCCCCGCGCCATTATTCGCCTTAAACAAGGATTCGGCCGCCTCATTCGCACACACAAAGACAAAGGCACACTCATAATTTTGGATTCTCGCATCACCCAAAACAACTACGGTTCACGCTTTTTGGAATCTCTGCCCGCGGGCATACAAATTCATTACACAGACGCAAAACACGTCACGGATAAGCTTTAAAGATTATATTTTGAAGCCCTTTTCACTTTTCTACCAATCGCTTGCGTATCGCCCGTTTCCTCATTTTTAAAAGAAAGAGTAATTTCATCATCTTCAGAAACCCCAAATGGCATATTACTCATTTTTTCAGCAAGTTCTTGCTTAAACCATTCAACTATTTGATCATAAGTCCTATAAAAATTTTCAGCACTTTCTTCATCTGTCATACAAATATTTAGGCCGCGCCCGGCACATTCCAACATATCTTCAAATAATGCCATTTTGCCATACGATTCATCATTTTCAACAATATCCGGCCCATAATAATACTCATCCGGATGAACCATGATTATATCCAATCCAAAATCTTCCAGCCTATCCAAATCATCATCATCCCATAAAATGTGCACATAATAGGCTGTATGATTCTCTCGCGCATAAGTTTCTACATTCACTGTTCCTCTTTTACCTTTTAAAAACACTTTTTTTCCGTTCAAATCTTGAATCGAGAGTCCTAATCCCTCTTTAATTTCACAAAGGTCTTGCACGTAATCTTTTAGCTCATCTCTTGAAAGATCTTCAGCTTGCAGTTGAGAAATATCATCTATTTTATTCATAAAATTAAAATTAAAATTTTTAGACGCGCATGCTAAAATATTTTTTTAGCTTTGTCAAGCACACGATATGTAAATTTACCTTTTCAGATGTTTTTGGCGACCCCTGTTCAGCGCACTAGCACAATTTATATAAAAATTAATAAACCGTGCTAGTGGTTTGAAAGTGTGACTTCTTTTTTTCACACGTGCACAGATTTTTGCTCTTTTACGGCTCACTCAAGCCTAAATCGCAAATCCACCCAGTCTAATTTTTTCTAAAAAGTGGTGTAATCAAAAAAAACAAAAACAACTCGTTTCGGCCACCTTGCATTTGTCAGGTTTTCCTCTAAAATAAAGTCACTTAAAGTCTAACACGATAAAATATGGATACCACATTATTAATTATTCTCGGTGTTGTCGGTGTAATTGCCTTTGCCGTAATCGGCATTTATAACAGCCTTGTCGTACTGAAAAATAAAGTGGATGAGGGATGGGCAGACATTGATACCCAGCTAAAAAGACGATACGACCTTATTCCAAACATGGTTGAAACCGTAAAAGGATACGCCAAACACGAAAACAAAACCTTCGAAAACGTAACAAAAGCCAGAAACGCGGCCATGAACGCCGGCAATCCCGAAGAAAAAGCAAGAGCTGAAAACATGCTTACCGACACCTTAAAAACATTGTTTGCCGTGGCGGAAAATTATCCGGAATTAAAGGCCAACCAAAACTTTATGGACCTTCAAGCCACATTAAGAGAAATCGAAGAACACATTCAACTTTCACGTCGTTACTACAACGCCACAGTCCGTGATTTCAACACCAAAATTGAAGTTTTCCCAAATAATTTAATCGCGGGCATGCTTGGATTCAGCAAAAGAGAATATTTTGAAATAGAAAGAGAAGAAGAACGTGAAAACGTAAAAGTCAGTTTCAATGACGACAGCAAAAACACAAAAAAATAAACTCTCAACAAAATGTTTAATTTTTTTCTGATTCGAAAAACCGCCAGGAAAGACCTTATTATCTCGCTAATTCTTGCAGTATTACTCAGCTGGTTCATAATTCCTCAATTCGCGTCGGCCTACGATGATTGGCACATTAGCGACTTCCATACTGATATAGTCATTAATGAGGATAGTAGTTTATTGGTTACAGAAACAATTACCGCAGATTTTTCCGAAACATCCAAAAGAGGCATCATAAGAAACATTCCTTATAAATACAGAAATCAGACAAATCAAAACTTCAATTTACGATATGACGTAATAAGTGTACTCGATGAAGCCGGCGACCCCTGGGAATACAAACTTTACACAGAAGGTGACTATTTTGTTTTAAGAATCGGGAATAAATCAGTATTCTATTCAGAACCTTTGACATATAAAATCACTTATTCCATCAACAGAGCCATAAAAACCGTTGATGACAAACAAGAACTTTATTGGAACGCAACGGGCGACGAATGGGACGCGGAAATTTTAAACGCATCCGCCACAATCACTTATCCGGCAGAAATACCCGAAAACATGGTAAACGCCATTTGCTTTACGGGCGGCTACGGATCGTCAGCGCAGGACTGCCAATTTTCAATAAGCGGCAACAAAATTAATTACGAAATGTTAAGTCCGCTCGGCATTTATGAAGGATTAACCATCGCCGCGCAATTCCCGGACGGCTCTTTTCAAACACCCACCATTACCCAAAAAATCTGGTGGTTTCTTTCTGATAACTACGGATATCTTTTGCCATTACTCACATTATTTATACTGTATTCTTTATGGCGAACACGAGGCAAAGATCCCGCTTCAAACCGAAACACGGTGGTACCTTTATATGAACCACCCGAAGGCCTTAAGCCCGTTGAGGTTGGAACTGTCATCGATGAAAAAGTAAACATGCGCGATCTTACAGCAACTATTATCGACTTAGCTGTGCGCGGATACATTAAAATTGAAGAAAAGCAGAAAAAGGGATTCATTTTTTCCAGCAAAGACTACACCCTTCACAGACTTAAAGAATACAAAAACGACTCAACATTGCATCCACACGAAACCGACATGATGGACATAATTTTCGGTAGCAGAAAAGAGCGCGAGATTTCATCACTGCAACATAATTTTTACAAACATTTACCCGCACTCAAAAGAGACGTTTACAAAACCTTGGTAGACAAAAAAATCTTCCCATCCAGCCCCGAAGAGGTTCGTGCCGCATATTTAGCTGCTGGCTCAATAATAAGCATTAGTGTCACTTTTTTAAGTTCACTTCTCTTCTCATTTTTCAACATCGTTTCTGTTCCAATAGGCATTTTCTTAAGCGGACTAATAATAGTTGCCTTTGCCAAATTTATGCCCGCAAAAACCAAACATGGCGTTGATGTTTATTATCAAATTTTGGGATTGGAAGAATTCATTAAAACAGCCGAAAAAGACCGCATGAAATGGAAAGAACAACAAAACATTTTCGAAAAACTATTACCCTATGCAATGGCCCTTGGTCTGGCCGACAAATGGTCCGACGCATTCAAAGACATTTATAAAAAACCACCCAATTGGTACGCGAGTGACGATCCCGGCTTTGCTAGCGGATTCACAACATACCATTTGATGCACAGCCTCAACTCAATGGCATCTACAGCCTCATCGGCAATGACATCGGCTCCTCGATCATCCGGCAGTGGCGGCGCCTGGAGCGGCGGCAGCGGTTTCGGCGGAGGAGGATTCAGTGGCGGCGGTTTCGGCGGCGGCGGCGGCAGCAGTTGGTAAAGGGATTAATGGCTTGTCGCAAAAAACCTTATAACCTTCAAAATTTGCATATTAATGAAAATCATGTCGTCTAAGGTGGAGTTAGCTGAAATTGGGCTGATTTATATCTTTCATTAATATATAATCCACATTAATAATTAACCAAAAAACACTATGGCTCAAAAATCAAACATTGGTAGCATTATAACTGCCGTCATCATAACTGCCACTCTAGTTGGCGGTGTTGTCTATTTATGGCAAAATCA
>WJJQ01000004.1 GCA_014729615.1 Candidatus Peregrinibacteria bacterium
ACAGACACTAACGATTACGAAAAGGTGCTTAAGGAAATTGAAGTAAATGGAGACACCACCAACGAAACCCGCGAAAAACTTGCGTATAAAGCTTTTTCAAGAACTTATCATTACGATGAAGCAATAGAGCATTACTTCCGCACAAAATTGGGAGAAGCGGAATTGTTGGATCTACACTATGAAAAAGTGCGCAGCCTTCGCTATGGCGAAAATCCTCATCAAAAAGCGGCTTTCTTCAGAAATCCTCTTAATCATGACTCGAATATTACAAATGCCAAAGTGTTACAGGGGAAAGAAATGTCCTTTAACAATTTAGTAGATGGCGACAGCGCGCTTGAATTGGTTAAGGAATTTGAAAGACCAACGGCAGCGGTCATAAAGCATAATAATCCATGTGGAGTTGCCAGCGCGGATACAATTGAAGAAGCCTTTGAAAATGCCTTTAAAGTGGATTCAATGTCTGCTTTTGGCGGTGTGATCGCTTTGAACAGAGATTGTAACAAAGCCATTGTTGAATCCATATTTGAAAAAAAATGGTTTGTTGAAATCATTATTGCACCTCATTTTGACGAGGAATCTCGCAAAATGCTTGCCACAAAGAAGAATTTAAGGCTTCTGGAAGTCGGAAAATTAAAACTGGATGAAAAAAGGCGCGATATTAAAAAAGTTGCGGGTGGACTTTTGGTACAAACGCAAGACACATACCAATTACAAGAATCCGATTTGAAAGTTGTAAGTAAGGTTAAACCTACAGAAGAACAAATCAAAGCTATGCTTTTCGCCACTAAAGTTTGTAAGCATGTTAAATCGAACGCAATTATTTTGGCAAAGGGTGAAACTGTAATGGGAATAGGCGCGGGGCAAATGTCGCGTGTGGACGCGGTTCATCTGGCCGGATATAAGGCGGGTGCCGAACGGGCCAAAGGTTCGGTCATGGCTTCCGATGCGTTTTTCCCGTTTGAGGACGGGATTGAAATGGCACATGAATATGGAGTGGAAGCCGTTATTCAACCCGGCGGGTCTGTGCGAGACGAAGCGGTCATAAAAAGAGTAGATGAACTTGGAATGGCAATGGTATTTACCGGTTACCGATTCTTCCGCCACTAGTAATTGTCAAGCAAGTACTCAATCATTTCCAAAAATTGATTCAATGATTTTTCATCGAATGTTTCCGCGTATGATTCCGCCCGGTCAACAGATACATACGCGGAAACAAATTCAAGGTTTTTATCGAAGGTGATCATTTCAACCGCGTTAACCTTTAAGTATGCAATTCTTAGATGGATTTTGTCGTCTCCACTATGCAAAAGAGACAAAACCTGCCCCTTTTCAAGATTTTGCCCCACAATTGTATGGTTTTCGTTAAAACGGGTAAAAAGTTTTTCTTTTAAATACTGTTTATCAATCTCTAAATTTTTCGGATTTTCATTCATAAGGCGAATGTTGTACAACCTTATGTTTATTTTGTCAATATTTTATCCGTATTTTTTTTCCAGATAAGCAATTATTTCTTCCGATTCGTTCATTACAGTTCCATCATCGTCCAATACCGGGACTGTTCCGCCCAGATTCATGACGATTTCAGGCTTATTAGCCCTATCCACCTCAACTTTTTCGTATTCAATGCCCAGTTCGGCCAGTTTTTGTCTGACTTTTTCGCAAAATGGACATGTGGAAAATTGGTATAATTTCATCATAAAAACAAATTAAATATCGTTTTTAATATACATTTTTTTTAGATTTGACCAAACCGTTTTTGTTTGCTTTTATTGTCTCTTGATCAATAATAACATTATGGAAGATTTTGCGGATTCATCATCATATCAACTTTCTCAAAAACAATTTGAAGAGCTGGAAACTGAAAGGCCGCCAAGCATTCCCATGCGTGGGGACTTTGTTATTGGCAATAGGGTTGTAAATATTCCCCTTTTGACGGCAAGCGCAATTCTGGGTCTGGGAATAGGTGTTGGCACAGGATTGGCAGTAGTTGACAACCATAAATCAAGTATAGAAAAATCTATAAATGAATGTGCCGTATTTGAAGATGAGCAAATTTGTGAAGCCAAATACAGAAAAAATATGGCATTAATAGAGCTTACGAATGATATTAGAGAATCTATTTTCGGGTCAAAATAATAGTAATTTCCACTTTTCCAAACACGGTTTTTGATTACAGCATATTTTAGAAAAATTTTAGACCGGGCGGGTTTGCGTTTTTGGCTTAGGGTAGCCGTTATATGATGGTTATCGCAACACAATTTGACAGCCGGTCGCAAGCCCGAAAGCGTGTTTTTTGGCTTTTTTCTGCTATAATAATGGGTACTTTAACCCTGATGAATATGAGCAATCAACAATTATATGAAAAATGTCGTTTTTATGGACAAGCCACCTTGGAAGCACGGCGCAAATTCATTGGCCTTTTGCCCGAAGTGGCGCGCAGAAGGTTGTGGCAAGAAAAACTGAACTTGTTCACATGACAAAAAACCTATCATCAAGATCGCTAGAACTAGCCATAAAAGAGCATAAATCTGTGCACGTGCAACGATTTGAAATGGCCGATGACATTAAACAAAAATTACAACAACTGCATGAAGAGGGAATAGATGTGAATGAAATGTTAAGAAAAATGCTCAATCAAAGAGACCGGCAGATTGAAGAAAACAACAAACTGCAAGAACCGGCCAAAACCAGCTACATACCCGTCAAAATCAAACGCGCAATCCACTACAAATACGAAAACAAATGCGCGGTACCCGGCTGCCAACAAAGAGCAACAAACATTCACCATACATTAAGGCGTGCGGTAGGCAAAATCCACAGCCCTAAATTTATGGTGCCGCTTTGCAAAGCACATCACGACCTTGAGCATTTAACCGATGAAAGGGTTTTTGCATACAAAAATGGTGACGAGGGGCGGAATTGAGTAGCCGACGCAAGGGATAATCATGTGCCCAGTCCTTCGCTGGAGCACAACACGAAAAAAATGGTGCCGAGGGGCGGAATTGAACCACCGACGCAAGGATTTTCAGTCCTTCGCTCTACCACTGAGCTACCCCGGCAAGGGCCTGGCACGAATCACAACAATCATCTATGGAGAAACATGCTCAAAGAATTTACAGCATCTTTGTCCTTTTTACAAATTAAAAAAGCCAAACACTGGACAAAAGAAAAAAATATTGTTATACTGATATGAAAATTGAAAAAAAGTCTGGAGAAGGAGCTGTCTTTAGCTAGTGCTGGAAGCCGCATTTTGGCCCCACAGTCTAAAAGGCAGCCCGCTCTCCGGGCTTTTTTTTAAAAGGTGCCGTCGCAAAGAGATGGATTCCAAATGCCAAACCCCCGCTCACGCGCGAATTCTTCAGCGGACTGCAAAGAGCTTTTTTTTTGCAAATCCTGCCCGGGCAGGATTAAAACTTTCGCCAGGCCTTCTTTTAGAATTTGTTCATTAAGCAATGATCCATCGTCCAAATAGACATAATATAAATCTCTTCCATGAGCATCTTTTTCAGCAATGTTACTGTCACGGGCCAAACGGACTTTCAAATTATATCCATTAGAATCCCGAAAAAATTTATCAACAATTACCGAGGGCACGCTTTCGGCAAGGCATTGAGGGACTTTAATGTCAGCTCCATGCCATTCGGGCGCATCAACACCGATAAGCTGAACACGCTTGATAGAGTCATCCATTTTTACCACATATGAATCCCCATCAATGACGTGCAAAATGGATGCATTGGTTTGAGCGGGAATTATTCGAATAAAAATAAAATACAATCCGACCGCAACAGCAATCAAAAACAAAATTGTTATTAAAGTCCTTGTTACAAGCCAAAAAATATTCATAAAAAACCTTATTGGCGCAAAATTATAACACGCTCCTCCTCAAAAACAATAAAATAAACAAAAAATATGTCTATAGCAATTCACAAGCAAACGGCTATGCAGCCTTAAAAAAATCCATAAAAAATGGTATTATATTACGATTAAACAAAAATAAAATTAACAAAAACACAAAATGAACGTACCAAAATTTCTACAAAAATCAGATGAAAACAAAAAAGTGTCATTTGAAAAAATGGTTGAACAAGAAGAGGCGGAATTCAACAGCAAACCTCCAAAAGATGAGGACAAAGTCACAGCAGGAACAAAAATTAAGGTTATTGCGGCTGTGGCGGTTGTGGGATTTGCTTCATATATTGCGTTTTGGGTTCAGCAACCTGCTGAAATCCAGAGTGACGTTTTGAATGATGACGTAAATTCAACTGAAGTAACAGAAGAGCTTGAAAACGATATTATTCCGGCTGAAGCAACAGTTGCGCAATCTGATGGAGTAAGTTTTGAAGAAGTCTCAATAGTAGATTTCGCTTTTAGTCCCGCAAATATTACTCTTGAGCCCGACACAACGGTTATCTGGACAAACATGGATTCTGTTGACCATACGGTAACAAGTGACTTTTTCACAAGCGAAACATTGGCTCCCGGAGATTCATATTCATATACCTTTGAAACGCAAGGAGTTTATGAGTACAGCAGTTCTTTTTATCCGCAAATGACCGGTAAAATTACTGTGGAATCAGCGGACGCTGAAGCTATGGAAGAAACTGTTGATCCTGAAGACCTACAACCTGCCGCGCCTGAGGTAGACGATGAACCCGCCGTACCTGAAACCGAAACCGCACCTGAAACCGAAACCGATTCAGAAGCAATGGAGCCGGTTGACGAGCCTGTTGCGGATGAGCCGGGACTGGATGACTTAGCGACATCTGATGATGATGCCGTTGATGCTTTGATTCAAGATTTATTGGAAAATAATGAAGAAGTGGAAGTAATTGACGCCGATGGTGAAGCTGACGTACAAATTCTTGAAAACACACAGGCAGATTCAGCTGAAGACGCGGTAAACATTGATGATGTCTTGTCTGAAGATGAATTAAGAGGTGCCGCTGAAGGTGAAATTACGGAATCAGGACCTGAACATGTTTTGTATGCATTTATTATTGGCCTTATTCTTTATGTGAACAGAAAAAAGTTGTTCCGTAACAGAGCGTAAACAGAGCATAATAGGCTAAAACCAAACTTGTCATAAAAATACGAAGAGAGTACACTACACACGCTGTACTCTCTTTTTTTTTGAAATGAACGCGATCGGATCCCTTGTGGGGAGTATAATCATTGGAATTGCGGAACAAGCTCAGATTTTCTGGGAAAATTTACGTTTATTGAATTTTTCACCATATGAAATATTGTTGGATATTTTTTTGGTATCCATAATTTTTTATTTTATTCTGACTTTAATAAGAGGATCAAGAGCTGTGCAGGTACTAATAGGTCTTTCCATTGTCGGACTTGTGTTTATTATTTCAAAAGTCTTTCAGTTGGTGGCGCTTAGCTGGCTGCTTGATAGATTCGTAACGGTGATTTTGGTTGCGATCCCAATTATTTTTCAGCGAGAGCTTCGGCTTGGGCTTGAAAAACTTGGTAAAACAAAGTTTTTTCTTTATCAGAAAGAACGACAAATCGAGAGGATGATACGCAGTATAGTCGATGCAGCTTTGCAGCTGTCAGAAGATAAAACGGGCGCGCTGATAGTAATTCAGCAATCAGTGCCATTGAAAGAATTTATTGATACGGGAATTGAGACAGATTCAAAAATTTCTTCCGAAATCTTGATCAGTATTTTTAATAAAAAATCCCCATTACATGACGGCGCCGCAATTATTGTGGATGAAAAAATTAAGGCGGCAACATGCATTTTACCGCATTCGTTTGAAAATACGTCAAGCGGAATGGGTACTCGTCATAAAGCGGCACTGGGTTTGGCGGAAACGACCGATGCCGCAATTATTGTAGTTTCTGAAGAAAAGGGAACAATTTCTTTTGCCAGGGAGGGCAAAATGGAAAAAAACATAAGCGCGCAAAAGCTACAGCAGCATCTAACGAATATGTTAAAAAAGCCAAAAACTAAGAAAAAGAAAAAATGAAAAAAGTCTCATCATTAAGGTTGAAATTTCTGGCATTGATAGCCGCAATCATACTATGGTTTGTAGTGATTACGGTGGAAAACACCGTATATAAATTTCCCGAGCAAATTTCAGTGGAAGTGCAAAATTTGGAACCCGGTTTAAGCTTCGAGGGTAAACCGCCGCGCGTTGAGGTTTACTTACGGGTTGATAAAGAAGATTTAAAAAAACTGACGGCAAAAGATTTTGATATTCACATAGATATGGAAAATGCCATAGCCGGGCAAAATGAGTTGCCTGTTATTGCCACGTCTGAGAATTCACTGGCACGCATTTTAAAAGTGGAACCCACCGAAGTAACCGTTAATGTCTCACAAACAATAGAAAAAACCGTTCCTATTGAAGTTCAAATTGAAGGTGAACCGGCAGAAGGTTATATTGTAGAAAATTTTGACAATACGTATAAATCCGCACAAATATCCGGCGCTAAGAATCTTGTCGATCAGATTGATAATCTAATAGCCAAAGTTCGATTAAATGGAAATGAAATCAACGACCTAAATCAGACTGTGAGCATAGAATTGCCCGCCAGCAGCACTATCCCGACCGATCTTATGACGATTGATCCTTCACAAATGGCGGTTGAAGTGATAATAGAATCGGCAACCGCGGAAAAAGCAGTAAATGTGCAACCTTTTTTTAGAACTGAAAACGAGCGCATATTGTGGCAAGATAAAGTATTAGTAGAGCCTGAGACAATTACAATCACCGGCAATAAAAATACACTGGATAATTTAACAAGCATAACAACGATGCCGTTTGAAATGACGCGTTTGATCCGAGGGGAGGCGATTACCGTTCCGCCGGACTTGCCCGATGGCATAACAAACGTAAATGAAACGGCGATTACACTTTCACTACCGGAGGACGAAACAACAGATTTATCTGACGGACCGACCATTTAAAATGACTAAACTTTGCGTTCCCATACAGGCTAAAAATATTAAGGAATTAAAACAGCAGGCAAAAATAGCTCTAAAAAAGGAAGCTGATTTAATAGAAATCTGGTTAGATCAGTTAAACTCTTTAGACGGTCTGGAAAGTTTTATTCAGAAAAGTGAAAAACCTGTTGTAGCGGTTTGTAAAAGCAAAAAAGAAAAGGGCAAATTCAAAGGAGGTTCGAAAGAAAAATGTAAGATTTTACGTCTAAGTGCAGACATGGGGGCCTCTTATGTGGATATTTCGCTAGATTCACCCTCGCGTTTTATAAAAAAAATGCCAAAATCCAAAACAATAATCTCTTTTCACGATTTTGCCGGCACGCCGGCTTATAGAAAACTTGAAAAAATTTATCAAAAGGCCAGAAAGTTTAATCCGTTAATCGTCAAAATAGCGACTTTTATAAAAAACGCAGATGATGCGGGGAAACTATTGCAAATCCTTCAAAAGGGAATCAACGACAAACAAAAAATGATTGTTATTGGAATGGGAAATAAGGGTAAATTAGCTAGAATTGCATGTGCAAAAATGGGCGGTTTTATGACTTTTGTTTCACTTACTGACAAATCTAAAACAGCGCCGGGCCAGTTTACTATTGAAGAATATAAAAAAGTTGATTCTATTCTGTAAAAAAAGTATTTTGAATCGGTAAAAATTTAAAAGATAATCATGAAAATCGGTATCGTAGGTCTTCCCAATGTCGGTAAATCAACACTTTTCAATGCGGTGACCAAGTCCAGAGGGGCCAAGGCGGAAAATTTCCCTTTTTGTACAATTGACCCAAATGTGGGAATCGTTGAAGTGCCGGACGCGCGCATGCAGAAAATTTGTCAGGTGGCAAAGCCGCAAAATACCATTCCGGCTGTAGTCGAATTTGTTGATATAGCGGGACTCGTAAAAGGAGCAAGTGAAGGTGAAGGTCTTGGAAACCAGTTTTTGTCACACATACGAGAATGCCAGGCCATCGCGCAGGTTATTCGTTGTTTTGAAGATAAAAATATAACTCATGTCCACGATGATATGGACCCGAAGCGTGACATTGAAGTTATTGAAACGGAACTGATTCTTGCAGATCTTCAAACATTGCAAAAAAGAATAGCTAAAGCCGCCAGCGATTCAAAATCGGGCGATAAAGAAAAAAAGGCCTATCATGATTTGCTCACTAAAATCGAAACGGAAATGCAATCAGGCAAGAAAATGATCGACGTCGACATTTCTACGGAAGAGCGTGAACAGTTGAAAGATTTACATTTGTTAACAGCGAAACCCATCATGTACATAGCCAATGTGCATGAAAATGAAATCGGTTCTATTGATATACCGGCCACAAAGGAAAAACTGGGTTTAAACCGGGAGCAGATAATTATTCCAATTTCGGCAAAAATAGAAGAGGAGCTGGGTGCCATTTCCGATGAAGAAGCTCAGATATTTCTGGAGGATCTCGGTTTAAAAGAGACAGGTTTAAACGCGCTTATTAAGGCCGCTTATGAAACATTGGGTCTTATTACATATTTTACCGCCGGGCCAAAAGAGGTACATGCCTGGACCATAAAAAAAGGTGATTCCGCCCCAAAAGCGGCGGGCGTTATTCATACGGACTTTGAAAAAGGGTTTATAAGGGCGGATGTAATCAATTGGGAAGACTATGTTAACAACAATGGCGAAACGGCTTGTAAAGACAAAGGCCTTGTTCGAATGGAAGGGAAGGACTACATTGTAAAAGACGGTGATATTATGCATTTCTTTTTTAATTCCTAGCTAGAAAATGAATGGACATTATTCCTGCACTATACATTTTGGACGGAAAAATAGTATCAACTTATAAGGGTGATTTTAATCAGGTGGAAGTGTACTCGAAATCGCCAAAGAATTTCGCCAAAAAGTTCGCGTCGCAGGGGGCAATAAAAATTTACATTGAAGATTTAAACGCTTATCGTGACGGTGCTCCGGTCCAATTAGATTTGATCAAAAAAATTATACAAGAAACGGGTCTGGAATCTTGGGTTGTGGCGGGAGCAAAGCAGTCAAGCCATATACAAGAAATAATCAATTCCGGCGCTTCAAAGGTGGTTTTAAGATCGCCCACTCTGGAATTTGCCAAGGAAGCAATTGCCAAATACGGTAATGAAAAAATAGTTGTTTTAATATTTGCTAAACGAAGTGAGCTTTTAGAAGAGAGGGAAAAGAGGCACCCCGATGATATTACCGAAGTCATCGATTACGCTGAAGACCTTGTCCCTTTGGGAGTCAAAACCATAATTTTTAAAGATAGAAGCAGTGAAGGGGTAATGGTACATCCCGATTACGATGAAATTGAAAAGTTGAACTTTATAGTGGGGGAGCATGTGGATATTTATTCCGCGTCGGGAATATCTGAACAAAGACATCTTGATACTCTAAGTGAAATAGGAGCAAAAGGCGCGATTATAGGCAAAGCCTTTTATGAAAACGCTCTCCAACTCAGCGACTTGAATTAAAACTAACGATCAGCCTTGGGATAATCTGTTATTCTTTCATACTGTTGACCCCAAAGAGCATGTACAATTTTCCCTAATTGGTCGGAATCAACATATGCTCCCATCATGGTTATTGTGTATTCCTGCGGAATAGCAATAGTGTTTTCAGGTTTGTTGTATGTTCCATTATACACTTTTTCCAGAATACTGTTCAATTTCTCATCACGAGATCTGTAATTCTTATATTCAGGGTATATCTTTCTCATCACTTCCTCAGGTTCAAATATGCAACCCGGGTCATATGTTTCATATGGTTGTTCGGCAACATTATAAACATGTATGCCATATTGAGCTAATTGTCGAATACAATTGACTATTGATTGAGCTTTATATTGTTCTTGCTCGGGTAAATGTACTAATTTTCTGTCGATCTGAAATTTATGTTGCATTTCTCTGTAAAGTTTTTGTTCTTTATTACTAAGCCTATCAATTTCCTCGCGTGATAAGAACTCTGGCTTACACCAAAGTTCTCTGGGATCCATTATCAAGCGACCCATGTCATCATAATAGGGGCGTGTCCAATTTCTGATTTTAAACAAACCTGGTTGTTTCGAAAGGTGATCAGTTTTACGCTCAAAAGGGAAGCTTTGAGCAATAAACAATCGTGTGGGAGTGTATGGCTTATTTGGCTCCTTTTTGTTAACACGACTGTGGAAGTATATCTTCTCCAGCCATCGGTAAATATCAACCCTGTCCAAAATCAAGCTGTTAAAAATCACATCTGCAGTATGTTGCTCAACTCCATGTTGTCGCAACACCTGATAATAGTATTTTATATCTTTTACATTTCTTAAGGCGGTTTCCTCTTTTGCGGGAAATTCAAGGTCCGCTTTAACTCCTTCAACCAATGGATTGTCAGGCCCGACGACAGAATAAACCTGCGCGGAACAATCCACGGCAATTATTGGTTTATTTCTACGGCTATTGTGATCATCCCAAATATCACGCATTTCTTCGCTTATATTTCTGTCCATAATATATCTATAAGGACGTTTTTTCTTTGCAGCCTTGTTTTGAATTTCAATTTGATACCGATATTTAACTGCCAGCGAGTAAAGGTGACTTATTATTGAAAGAAGCTCTCCTCCACCCGGTCCCAACTCAACGAAATTTGCCATTTCCGGTGCTTTGTCATTATCAACAAGAACCGATAACGATAACGTACCCGCTTCAATCTTTCTTAATTCATGTCTGAAACTGAATGACAATAACTTTGTGGCTTGATCTGCCGTAGGATCGACATTCAATACACTCATAACATTCTTTCGTTCGTATGTACCGCTTCTATAAGCATTATTTGCAAGTATTTCATTATATATTTCAGCATAAGTGCTGTATTCATTAGAGCGCAGTTTGTGTGCTGTGGAAATATACGCTCTTGCGAATACCGGATCATAAAAGAATCTTTTTCTAAATAATGCCAACCTTTCATAATTATGAATTGCGCCTAAAGCGTTAACAAAAAGTACAGGATTTTGACTATTACAGACATCAGCTGCAAGTTCCAGTGTTTCGGATGGAGGGACCATTTCCGCATTTTCTGTAATCTCACGTCCTCGCCTTGAACCTTGTCCCGTTAATGTGGTTTCGTAGCCGGCAATTATCAATTTATGGCTACTGTTTGGAGATGCTTCTTCACTAATTTGATTATCATTTTCATTTTCCCCATGGGCAAAACTTGAAGAAGAAGAGTTTTGTTGCAAATCTAAAACGCGCCTAACCTGATCTGCCGTCACACTCCCCGCGCCTTGTACCGGGGGGAGAGTATTACGAATAGAAGTTTCATCATGACCACCTTTTGTCATGCGCTCAAATTCCGGTCCTTGCAAAACAGGTTCGCTGTCACTGCTATCACTTTCAACTTCGACATCAATATCGTAATTTGTGTCGGGTTTTTGCTTTTCGTCCGCAGTTACTGCAATACTTGCGGTTGGTGTCGATGACGGAGTATGGTTTGATCGTCTGCCCATGTGTAATCTTAAGATTTTACCTTATAAATATATGTCATTTGTGTCAAGTCACTCTGCAAGAACCTTCGCTCTTTGATTTTTAATTTTTCGACGATATCCAAAATACCCGATTATAAGATAAATCAATATGATCGATATCAATCCACCCAACAAAATCGAGTTAAATTCTATGCCAAAAAAATAAATTTCCGCCAAAAATGTCACGATTGCGAAAATACTTAAGGCATAGGACAAAATCCAAAGCAATGTAGTGGCTCGAAGCCCCGGAAAACTTCGGCGGGCTATTCTTAAAACCAGTCCCACGACAACAAACAAAGAAATCACACCCAAATAAAGCATTAAATCGACATAAAAGTTGTTTGATACGGCGGAATTACCTCTTAACAGCTGATACATAACATAGGGATGCGATGACCAGAAAACAACCGTGGCGGCCGCAATAATCCCAAAATATAACTTTCTCTTCCAAAAACTTCTGGTCACTTTCTTTACACCTTCAATATGTTCAAGGTTTTCACACATAATTGAAACCTGAGAAAAGTTTTTCACGCAGACTTTGAGTTTACAAACAAAATCCTTTTTAAAAAGTGACAAATAGGCGGATGTTCGCAATACACTTAAATCAAGTTCCGCCATAATATTTAGAATTTTTTTCAATTGTCCCACGGCATCGCGACTGACTATTTTAATGTTTACCACCGTAAAATCTTTCGGTTTCCCATAAAAGAGCTTTTCAAATAAGTTCTTTTTTCGTCGTTCAACGTTATCTTTATGCGGGAAAAGCGCTTCCACATAATCTCTTGGCCTTAACGAGCCTTCTCCAATAGCTTCTTTAATGTCCTCAATGCTTTTAAAACGCTCACTTCCTTCATTGTAATCTTTAATTTTTTTTGAAGGAATATCTTTAATTAAACCCAAACCGGCACGATCCAGCTCTTTTTGCAATAATTTGTCGCCCGTCTCTATTTTTTTATATTTGGTTTGTCGTTTTAAATAAGCCAAAATTTTGTTCTTGGCAGAGTTGGTTTTTACAAATTCAAGCCATGAACGATTGGGCCCCCTTTGCATATCAGATGTGACAATATTCACAATGTCACTGCTTTTTAACCTCGTTGTAATGGGTGCGGGGCGGCCGTTGATTTCGGCTTTGATTGCCCTGTGCCCAACTTCCGTGTGAATTTCATAAGCCAAATCTACCGCTGATGCATTTTTTGGCAGGTCTATGACGTCACCTTTTGGGGTAAATACGAAAATTCTGTCGTGAAAATAGTCATCTTTTAAGTCGTCAATAAAGTTTTCTTCACCGGTTTCACTTTCTTTTTCCGTTTGAATAATTTTGGAAATCCAATTGGCTCTTTCATCTTTTGTTAATTGTTTGTGTGATTTTTTGGACTCGTCGAAATAATAACTGGCGGCGATTCCATATTCAGCTTCAATATGCATTTTATGAGTTCGTATTTGAAATTCGACGTAAACTCCCTCCAGTCCGAAAACAGTTGTATGCAAACTCTGATAACCATTACGCTTTGGATTCGAAATATAGTCTTTAAAAACGCCCGGTTTTTGCCTGAACATGGAATGAATAATACCAAGAACGTGATAACATTCCTTAATGTCGCGCACTATGATTCTGAGCGCAATGGTGCTGTCATACTCGTTCAGTCTGGTTACGTCCTGGTTAATTCTTTTATAAATACTGAACAAATGTCGGATTCTTCCATAAATAGTCGCGTGAATTTTATTTTTTTGCAGCTCGTCTTCCACCTTTTCAATCACCATGTGCTGAATTTTCTTGTGTTTTTCGTTGTTGCTGATCAAACGGTCGTGAACGATTTCATAATGCTCGGGGTAAAGATGCTTGAAGCACAAATTTTCCAATTCTACTTTTAACTCTTCAATTCCCAGGCCATTCGCTATGGGAACAAAAATTTCCAGAGTTTCTCTGGCAATTCGAGCCCTTTTTTCAGGCCTGTCTATGAAATGCAAAGTTCTCATATTATGCAAACGATCACACAGTTTAATTAAAATAATGCGCGGGTCTTCAACCGTATGCAGGAACATTTTTTTAAGGGAATCAACATGACGTTTGGCCATATCATGCTTGTATTGCACTTTTGACAATTTGGTTATCCCTTCAACCAAAAAAGCCACTTTTTCACCGAATTTATCGCGAATGTCTTCAATACTTTTTTCTGTATCTTCGGGTACGTCATGTAATAAAGCCGCAATCAGGGTATCTTCGTCAGCCCTTAACGAAACCATTATTCTTACTGTCGCGAAAGGATGAATAATATACGGCTCGCCATTTTTTCGTTGTTGCCCGTTATGAGCAAAGGCGGCAAATTCATATGCCTTTAAAAAGCGTTTCTCGTTGAAATCGGGATTATATTTATTTATATTGCGCACCAATTCCATGGCATCTAAGCCATATTTGTCCTCTAGATTCTTAAGAAGAGCTTGCTTGGTGCTCATACGCAATTTATATTGAATTACACGAATTGTGTTAGGCCTTCATAATGTCATATGGCAAGTCTATAGTCAAATTCCTTTATGAGAAAAAATAGTAAAAAAGTATTGGTTGGCTTATCGGGCGGACTGGATTCCACTGTAACGGCCTTTCTGCTCAAAGAGCAGGGTTATGATGTTATAGGGATTCATTTGAATTTTTGGACTGATCCACTTGTTAAAGATGATAAGGGGGGGAGTATGCCTCAAAACAAATGCTGCACTATTGACGGAATTATGAGGGTACGTCAAATAGCGCATCAAATGGGGGTCCCTTTTTATGTATTAAATTTTGAAGAAACGTTCAAAGAAAGGGTTGTAGATTATTTTTTAGATGGCTACGCCAAGGCTGAAACACCTAATCCCTGCATTGAATGTAACAGGCATATTAAGTTCGGATTCTTTTTTGAAAAAATGAAAGAATTGGGTGCGGATTATATAGCCACTGGACATTACGCCAAAATAATAAAAAATGGGAGATCATTTGAAATGCATTTACCCAAAGACATGAACAAAGATCAAACCTATTTCTTGTACACATTAAATCAGGATAAGTTGAAGCATGTGCTTTTCCCGCTCGGCGACTTGACCAAAGAAGAGGTTAGAAAATTGGCCAAAAAATATGGCATTCACGAAGTTGAGAAACAAAAGGAAAGTCAAAATATTTGCTTTTTTCCGGAAAAAACACCAAAGCAATTTTTAAATCGACATTTGAACAAAAAAATAGTACACAATGGCCCCATTTTGACAGTAGAAGGCAAAAAAATTGGTTCTCACCACGGTCTAATCAATTATACTTTGGGACAAAGAAAAGGGCTGGGAATAGGCGGTATAAAAGGCTACGAACATCTTGAGGGCGAAGGATGGTATGTTGTTAAACTCGACAAAGAACAAAACGCCGTGATTGTTGGTCGTGAAAATGACCTTTATAAAGAAAAATTGCGTGCAACCAATTTGTCATTTACCGGGAAAGCTCCCAAATCCGGCATAAAAATTAAAGCAAAAATACGTTCAAGATTCCCAGCTCAGCCGGCCACGCTTGAAATTAAAGACAATAAAGCTGTTGTTACATTTGAAAAAAAGCAAAGGGCCATTACGCCCGGGCAATCTGTTGTTTTTTATGATGGAGACAAAGTTTTAGGTGGAGGAATTATTATTTAAATGCTATAATTTAAAACTGATTATAGGCATTTATGACTCCAAAAAAGAAAAACCAAAAAAAAGCTGTCAATGTTCCCATTTCAGCGGATGAAAACAAAGAATCGTTTCAACTGCATATTGAAACGGCAAAAACCGCCAAGGAATCAGCTCCTACGAAAAAGGTGAAAAAAGAAACGGAAAGCGCCCCGCCCAAGAAAAAATCCGGCCTTGGCAGAAAATTATGGAACTTTTTGGAATGGGTTTCAGTTTCAGCGGTGATTTTTATAATCTTCTTTTTTGTCATGAATTTCAGTTCATATTCCGAACTGCTTCAATTAAAGCTGGGAAGATTGTTTGGCACTTATCAACCCAACCCCTACATTGAAGGCCAGCTTGATGGCAACGGCGGTAACGCTGATGAGTCTCTATTGCCATATCGTGATTCCAGTGAACTGGCCAGACAAGAAATCCCACCTTTAAATTTAGATATTGCCCCACCGGATGATCGCGTCATCATCCCTCGAATCAATAAAAATGTTCCAATTGTGGGAGTAAGTACCGAAAATTTGGTTAAGCGCGATTGGACTGCGCTTGAAAATGACATTCAGGATGCTCTTCGCTACGGCGTTGTCCATTATCCCGGCACGGCGGAACCGGGTGAAACGGGCAATGTAGTGGTAACGGGGCACAGTTCCTACTTTCCATGGGACCCGGGACGCTTTAAAGACGTTTTTGCTTTGCTTCACGAAATAGTTGTTGGAGATCAGGTTGTTGTTTACAACGACCAGCAAAAACATATTTATGAAGTATATGAAACAAAGGTTGTTAATCCCGACCAGGTTGAGGTTTTAACTCAACAGGGGGATGATCGCTTAACCCTAATAACCTGTACCCCCGTAGGTACTAATTTAAGAAGATTGATCGTTCTTGCGCGACCGATTTAAAAAACCAATTTAAATGTCGGCCAACCGTTTAAGAAGCTCTTCCTCGCGGGCTTTTTCTTCTTCTTCATGGGCGGTTTCTCTTTCTGTCAAAGCTTTACGCTGTGCTTTTTGTTCAAATTCTTTCCATTCAAGCATGTGTTTCTCGTTCAATTTGTCCAGTTCTTGCTCATATTCTTTATCCAGTTGCGCCAATTGCTCTTTTTCACTTATTAAAATGTCTCTAAACTTGCGAATTTGGTCCTCTGTCATTATTGGTAAAATCTGAAACCAATAGTCTCGTTCATCTTCGTTCATAGATTCCGTTGTCTTTATCAGATCTTCCAGATCCGGGAATTTCTTTCTGACAATTTCGGGTACTTTAAATTTTTGTGCCTTTTTTGCAGTAAAATCACCCATCATATCCTGGTCATCTAGAGCGAAAGAATTGTCCTGACCCGTGTTTGTGTTGATAATATCTTGTTTGGTCGGAGGAGTTGCCGGTTCTTCCGCATCAATGTCCATATCAATATCCATTTCATTGGGAATTGGTTTAGCGTCGCTGCCAATTTGTGCTTTTTTAACGGGTTTTTTGTTGTCATCTTGAGGATTCCCCCCCGCCGGTTGAATTTGTATGTCTGCCATATAAAGATATTATTCTAATTATTATAAATTATTTTTCGATTTTAAGCAATGTTTTCGGCTTTATTGTCTTCATTGTCAGTCTTTTCTTCCACTTTCGATTTTTTCCAGTCATCTTTGTTTTCCACAATAAAACTTAACATATTGGTTTTACCGTTTTTATCGGCTTCATTTACCAGTAAATCCTGTTTAAATTTGTTAAACTCATCCATAGAAAAACCTGAAGGAGGCTCATTCATTTTCAAAACTTTTTTAACTTTCAAATCCTTCAGGTCCTCCAGTTGTTTCTTTTCAAGGCCTGTGGCATCTGCCGCGTCTTTCAGCTCTTGCTCAATCTGTTCGGGTGATTTTTTATTGAACATGTTTATCATGTCGCCAATTTGCGTATCCAGATTTCTGGCAATAATAAAACCGGCGATTGCTCCCAATATTCCACCTTGCAATTTTAAATCTTGAAAAAATGCTTTTGGATCTTCAAATAGCAGTCCCCATTTGATTTCTTTGTCGCCTTCTTTCGGTGAAGATTCGCTTTCTTCAGCCTCGTTTTCCGGAGCTCCCGAAGTTTCGGGTGGTGTCAACTTGCTGTCCAATTCCTGTTTTTTGCCTAAAAAATCCATTTTTAAATGGTCGGGATTTTTGCTCCTTACATATTTATCTAAACTTCCATCAATTGTACTTAAAAGAGCTTCATATTCTTTTTTCAAATCCGCGCTTATATTTGCATTGGCGAGTTTTTCTTCAATATCTCTTCTTTGTACAATTATTTGAGAAGCGGCTTTTTTTGCCTTATCCAGTTTTGCCAGTTCTTCATTTGCTCTTTTTGGGTTGTCGTAAACAAGCGCCGCAAGCGCTTTTTCTTCGGCTCGAAAAAATTCAGCCAAAACATTTGGAAAATCATTTTGTTCCGCGCGAATTTGATCAAACCTTTCC
>WJJQ01000054.1 GCA_014729615.1 Candidatus Peregrinibacteria bacterium
GTCATCACGTCTACCACGATCTACCTTTTGCTATTTTTTGCTATAAGCCGGAGGAAGAATGGCAGTTGAGACGAGAGCTAAACCTGCTGCGTACGCGGTTGGAAAATGAAACTAATCGCCAGTTAGTCTTTATTTCGCTTGCTGAATTACTATGGCAAGCTGTTGAAGAGAGCGAAGGTGTTGAGGAGGTGGTGGCACTGGAAGCAAGTAGTGGGTTCGGCGTGGCTCAGCGCCAAGTGCAGGATTATCTCTCTGATCCGGATTGGGCGCCGCTGTCGCGATTGTTAGAACAGCGCCTAAGTGACCTAGATGCCAATTCACATCTGGCGTTCATCACCCGCGCCGGATCACTAGCCCCCAACTTGTATCGCGTCTCCAAGCTGCTGGATGAAATGAAGGGTAAAACACGCGTCCCTTGTGTATTGTTTATGCCAGCCACTACGGAAGGCAATGGCCTACGCTTCATGGGCATTGCTGAAAATGAAGGACGCGGTAGTTATCATACCAAGGTTTATGCTGAGTAACTGCGCTGAAATCATGGTCGGGCAGACTGTTAGGGTAGTGTCAACTGGAAGCATTTAGAACACTAAATTAGACAACCAGACATAAATCCGCGCCGATAGATGGAAGCCTTACTGTTTTCTTTGCTCTTCTTTAAGCCCCTATTATTTTAAGGATAATCCGTGAATCAGGCGTTACCTAGCAGCCAACGAAAGCAGACTTGCGATTTTGTCCAGGAAGACCGATGATTGCTCACGCACGAAGTCCAGAAATATTGGCAACGGTTGCGAGAAGGACACTATAACTGAAGCTACATCATCATTAACTACTGGTCGCGCGCCGTGTGCTGGGGAAACAAGTTGCATACCATTTTCAAGCTGAGTAACCGCATTGCTTTCGACATAAAATGGAGTGGTACCTATACCTGGAAAGTTGAGATGAAACTTGATCCGGGAACAGTCGATGATTTCAAGGGTAATCAATGGGAGTTTCAGCGCTATGACGATGGATTTAACAATGCCATTTTTCGACCATTAGAAGCAGAAAAAACTGACCTTACTGAACTGGAGATTTTCTTTGAGATAGCTTACCAAAACATTGCCGGAATTGATTAACCAGAACGAGGACAGGGACTCATGCAAACAATCCGCGACATTCTCTCCCGTGACCTGAGCAAACCGATTGAAGAGGTTATCAAGGTCGATCAGCAGGACGAAGAAACCGTCTACAGTGAAATTCGGGAATATGTAGCTACCGACCGCATCAAAAAGCAATATCTAGAAGTGCTGGGTGCCATTGCCGATGCCCCGGGTGACCCCACCGAGGGCATTGGTGTGTGGATTTCTGGGTTTTTTGGCTCTGGTAAATCTTCCTTTGCCAAGAACTTGGGCTACATACTGGCTAACCGCGAGCTGAAGGGGGAAAGTGCCAGTAACTTGTTCGTAGACCAACTCCAGGAGCAGTCGCCCGACGATAATAGGGTACGGCAGATTCGGGACCGCATTAATTACATCAATTCCCGTTTCGACGCCAAAGTCATCATGTTCGACGTGCAGGTTGATCGAGCAGTGCGTCGCGCCACTGAACCAATTGCGGAAATCATGTACACGGTGCTGCTGCGCGAGCTAGACTACGCTCAAGATTATGATATTGCCGAACTGGAAATCGAGCTTGAAAGTGAAGGCCAGCTGGCCGATTTCGTTAAAGTGTGCGCTCAACTTTACCAGCAAGGGACAGCACCGGTGCCGGTTCCCCCAACCATATCTGACGTTAGCCCGGAAGACTACGCTGTGTGGCGGCGCGTTCGTAAAGGGGCCCAGCGCATTCAGCGGGCTAGTGCCGCACTCCATGAGATTGATTCTTCTACTTATCCCAGTAAGGACTCCTGGGCCTCCTCGCTACAAGGAAAAAATGCAGATGTAACTATCCGCACCCTGGTCGATCGCACCTTCAACCTTACACAACGTCGTCGTCCCGGTCATGCTGTTATATACATCATTGACGAAGTGGGACAATACGTAGCTCGAAGCGCGGAGAAAATCGAAAATCTACGGGCCGTGGCCGAGCACTTCGGGCAGGAAGGCAAGAACCGGGTATTGACCGGACAGACCCCGGCACCGGTATGGGTCATTGTCACTTCGCAGGAGAAGCTGGATGAGGTCGTAGCTGCCATTGACGATAAGCGAGTAGAACTGGCCAAGTTGCAAGATCGTTTCAGAACACGTATCGATATGGCTCCTGCCGATATCCGCGAAGTGGCTACAAGACGCGTCTTGGCCAAAAAAGCAGAAGCTGAACCACTATTAGCTTCCCTTTACGACGAAAGCGGTGCCATGCTGAAAACTCACACGCGATTAGAGCGAACCTCGCGCCAAAGCGAGGTAAATGCCGATGAGTTTGTGCAATTTTATCCCTATCTTCCGCACTTCATTGACATCTCCATTGATATTGTTTCCGGAATCCGTCTGCAAGCCGGCGGCCCACGCCACATCGGCGGCAGTAACCGGACCATTATCAAGCAGGCGTATGAAATATTGGTTAGCGACCGTACCAAGTTAGCGGAGGCTCCTGTTGGCACACTAGTGAGCCTGGATCGCATCTACGAGTTGGTGGAAGGTAATCTACCCAGCGAAAAGCGGAAAGACATTACGACTATCATGGAGCGATGGCCTCAGGACTCGTGGCCAGCACGAACGGCGAAAGCTATCACGCTGCTCGAGTATGTACGCGACTTGCCGCGTTCCGAAGAAAATCTGGCGGCATTACTCTACGATCGTATGGGCAATGATTCGCCACTGGAACACGTAGAGCAGGCAGTAAAGAAACTGGAACAAGCTCAGTTCATCCACCAGACGGAAAATGGCTGGAAGTTGCTTACGGCTCAAGAGAAAAGTTGGTCAGCCGAGCGCAATGCCCTTAACCCTAATCCACGCGAGCGACACGACATTATCGAGGATCAGTTACGCGAGATCTTCTCGGCCGCGGCACTGACTCGCTATCGATATAAGAACCTGCGCAATTTCCGTGTCGGTGTAACTTGGGAAAAGCGCAGTATAACCAGCGGTGAGGCCCACATCCCGCTACAATTGCGCATTGCCGATGGGCCAGAGATGTTCCAGAGTGCAGGCGAAATTGCTAGAGACGACAGTCGGACTAAAGCACACGAAAACGAGATTTTTTGGGTGACCAGTCTCACACCGGAAATTGACGATCTGGTGCGCGAGGTGTTTCGTTCGCGGCAAATGGTGGGTAAGTATAATCAACTGCGTGCTCAGGGCAAGATTACGAAGGAGGAATCGTCTAGCTTGGCAGCGGAAAAGACACAGGTGTTGCGCCATGA
>WJJQ01000055.1 GCA_014729615.1 Candidatus Peregrinibacteria bacterium
AGATTCCAGTCATTTATATAAAAAGAGATTCGAACCGCCCGAGGTGGCCCGTCTTGAATTAGATAAACCCAAACCTACTCCCGAACAAAAAAAAGCAAAGGAACAATTCAAAAGACAATACACAGACACTGAAACTGTTGAATTCCATACAATTAAAAATAAAAAAGGTGAAATTGTTGAAACTTTACCGTGGAAACCGAGCGATATTCCTGCAGAACTACTGACTGAGCGGATTCATGGTTTTAGGTTTAATGGAGCGCGCAAAATGTGGAGCCAATACAATACAACACAGGAACCAATAATTAATCCTTCAAAAGAAACAATAAAAAGACTGAATAATTTTAAACTTAAACACATAGTTTTTGGAAATGCCGAACATTTCAGCCAGGAAGCTCTGGAAGAATTATTTAAGGGAGAAACCGACGTTATCGAATTTCAACTGAAACATTCATACATGCCGCTTGCTCTTTACACAGCGGTAACCGAAGGCGAAAATTTTAAAAAATTTCCAAATCAAATAATATTTTCAATTGAACGAGAAACCGAAGATTTTTTTGGCAACCCCGGTGACGCTCCAAATTTATCAAAACAACAGCTTGAGGCGATAATCAACGGAAAAGGTGGACTTGTACTGGATTTTAGACAACGAAAAAACTTTGACCGTGAAGAAATAAAAATGTACGCCAAAAGCTCCAGACCATATATTTCAGTACGCGGAAATACATGTAATTTAAATACTGAAGCATTGAGTGAAATGGCCGATTCAACCGGCTGCAAATTATTACTTAATGACTCCACTTATCTTCAAGCTCTGCTGGAAAATCCAAAATTACTGGAAAACGAATTTTTAATGCCGGAAATTGAATTTTTTGGAGTGGGAAATACCCATTTAATGCAACACATGACATCCAACAGTATACAAAATATTATTGTTGTTAAAGAAAAAATGATCCGGAGCGGAGCATCGGCGCAGGCATTAAAAAGACTTGAGAATATTGAAAAATTGATGCTTGAATTAATAAATTTACCGGAGGAACAATTAGATCAAGCCAGAGAAAAAGCGCAAGAAAAAATTGAAAACAATGAATATGAACTAACCGGATCTATGGGCGCGTGCCAGATGCCGGAAAACGATATGGAAGCCGAAATACTTGGCAAACAAACCAAACAATTAGTAAGTGAAGCCGGCATTCCATACACTCTGAAATATGACAAAGCAATCTATATTGAAAACGGCATTGAATTCACACAAAACAAAGAGACTGTTGTAACATTATTAAACGGCAAAAAATTAGCGTTCAAATGGGTAGATTACGATACAATTCAAGTCTACGAATATCCGCGAAAAAGCAAAGCCACAGAGTATATAAGCAGTGAAAAACCACTTTCACAAAAAGAATATTACGGTAATACAATTTCTATTGAATGGGCAAATGATGGACAATTCATAATCATGTCACACAATACACCCGGTAAAATTATTCCGATTAAAGCCAAATTCAGACCAAGAGTTGAACAACCGGAAATTTCATATACAAAAGACGGATTGTTTTATTCACCATTTTCCAGAGGTAAAAAATATGAGTTCATGACTGATTTTACGGGCCAAATAAGAGTTTCAATAATTGATGGAGAAAAAAGAACGGAACCTATACCGCTTGAAGAACTTGAAACTCAACAACCTTTAAAAGACTATCCCGATATTAAAGTTGAATTCAAAAAAAGCGGAAACGGTAATACAATAGCCGCTATTTTCCAAAATAATTTAAGACCCGGTAAACAAATCAACCTGGATGAATATTTTTAATGCAATTCACCTTCATAGATAGGTGAGTTAATTTTAGTCGCTACTTTTTGTTTGCACATTTGCTCTGCCGCATATCCGGCACTATTTAATAAAAGTCGGATTTTCAAATTTCCATCCAACCAATGTCGCAAGTTGTCTTTATCTATAATTAAAGGCATTCGATCGTGAATTTCATCCACAAGTTCATTTGGATTCGTTGTAATAACCGCAAATCCGACACCAAAATCTTTATGCTGTTGCCAAACACCGGCCAACAAAAAAGGTCTTTCATCTTTCATTCTAAAAACATAGGGCTGTTTAACACTCCCCTCTTTTTTCCATTCGAAAAAACCATCACAAATAATTACACATCGACGAGAAGCAAAATCATTTATAAATGCGGGCTTCTCAAAGCTATCCAGCCGAACATTAATTAATTCGTTTTTCTTACCTGTTTTTTCAAGCCAATAAGGTTTCAAACCCCAGTGTACCAATTGTATTTTAGATTTTTTTTCAGACAGAACCACCGGTAAATTTTGGCCGGGGCGCGCGTTATTTCTGGGAACAAAATCAAAATCCGGTTCATCAAAACCATATTCTAATGCAGCTTTTTTTATACTGTAAGCAACAGTAAAACCTCCGCACATATTTTCACTAGTCTTTAAGAAAATGTTGTTTAATTGAATCCTTGCCTTCGGCAATTCTTTCCATCAATCCTTCAACTTGATACCTTCGTTTCAATACAGCTTCCATCGCTTTTTCGGTAGCATACATACGCTTAATGATTCCGGCATTATCGGGCTCGTTTGCTGCCTTAAGCATATGCTGATAATATATTCTTTTTTCACGCAAATCCCAGTAACAATCGAAAAATTCCTCACCCGAAACGGAACTTAAAAATGCATCTGTGTCTCGTAAACAAACCAATTCAACAAACAGCAATGACCTGTCACCAATGGCGTTCAATGCGTTTACTATATTTTCATAAAGCCTCACGGTGTCAGCCGATGACACTCCATTTAAAAGCTCATCTTCAGCCACATGTAATTCAACTACACTGGCATGTCCATCCATTTCTCGCATTCTATCTCTCGTAAATCCAATAATAAATTCAATGCTGTTTTTCAAAGCATCAACAACTTCTTTTACATAGCCGCGTATTTGAAAAGCGATTGAATAATCCTGATTGGGATATTTCCTCGCATACTCCTCCCAATCCTCATCGCTCAAAGCCGCAAGCTTCTGTGAAACGGGTATCAATGACGCGCTCAATGACTTATTTTCTTTTTTTTCATCATCCAAACCCAAACCTTCAATGACCTCGCTAAGAACAGCCCTTAATTCCGCAACTTTGGCGGAATCTAGCAACTCTTCACTCCTCTCCTCTTCTTTTTTCAAATCCCCCAACTTTTCAAGCAATACATAGCGCAGTGCATCAATTCGCTTATAAACTTCAAGTATTCTCGGTAACTCGTCCTGCGATAGTATATAATTGTTTAATAAGCACCCAAGTTTTGTAGCGTTTATTTTTTGTAATGTTTGCGCAACCGTTCTTAACCTGAATTCATTCATACCAATAATTCCCCGGGCTGTTTCATCATTACTCATTTCAGGAGCACCTACAACTTTTGTAGGTTTTTCCATTGCAAATGCTTCATGCGAATCATCATCCGCCAAAACCGTTGCTTTATCAAAAGGACTGGTTTTAAATAGCTTTCCTTCCATATTTTTATTCTTTGAAGCCAAAATATATAGATGTCTGCCTTTTTAATCAACATTACTTTGATTTTTTTACTGGCACGGGTTATATTTTAGATGCAGAATAACAAAAAAAGCTATGGCTGAAAAAGCTACCAAACCGCATGAACATGTATGGGATGACGAAACAGACCATGGAACTGGTGAAACATCGTTTGATATTACAAACATACCGGATTATGACCCGGAGCTTGAAGAATCCGGTAAACGAGTAAAAATTCCGGAAGTGATTGAAACAAGTGGTGTTGATTCTTCTGACCCTGATGCCGTTATAGTATACTATTTCAGAGCCAAACTTGCGGAAGCCGAAAATGTAGCCAGAAACGCAAATGATATAGAAACGCAACAACTCGCAGAAAAAATAAAACGACAATTAAAAAGAGAGCTTCTTGAGAATCCGGAACTAAAGGCCGCCTGGGAGCGCGTAAGACAAAAAGAAATGAAAGCGATAGATGCAAGAACCGAGAGTATACGCAAGTTATTAAATAATAACAGTGCCGCTTAAAGGCCAGACAAATAAACATGTCTTCCAAAAAAAAAGTCATAATTATTGGTGCCGGTCCGGGCGGTTTAACAAGTGCCATGATTTTAGCATATAGAGGATTTGACGTTACTGTGTATGAAAAAGACAATAAAGTGGGTGGCAGAAATCAAGAAATGGAGTTTGACGGATTCAAATTCGACGTCGGACCCACTTTTTTAATGATGAAATTCGTTCTGGATGAAGTTTTTGAAGAATCAGGAAAAAACATTGACGATTACTTGAAATTCAAAAGACTAGACCCAATGTATCGCCTCGTTTTCGACTCTAATACATTGGACTTAAGTGATAATCCGAACAAAAAAAAAGAAGCTCTGCTCAGTAAATTCGGAAATACCGATGGTTACGATAAATTTTTAAAAAGAGAAAAAAAGCGTTTTGACGTTATGTATCCATGTCTGCAAAAATCATATCACCGCTTTGCCACTTACTTCGAAAAAGAACTCATACGGGCTTTCCCCAGACTATCTTTAACTCGAAACATGTTTGGAGAACTTGGTAAATATTTTAAATCCGATGACGAGAAAATATCTTTCACTTTTCAATCGAAATACCTGGGAATGTCACCTTGGGAATGTCCAGCCGCATTTCTTATAATCCCCTATATTGAGCATCATTTCGGCATTTATCACGTTATGGGTGGTTTATCTGAAATTTCGAAAGCAATGGAAAAAGTAGCCAAAGAAAACGGTGCTAAAATTGAATTAAACAAGCCCGTAAAAGAATTAATAATCGAAAAAGGCGCGGTAAAAGGAGTAGTTCTTGAAAACGGACAAAAACAACTTGCCGACGAAACAATTATCAATGCCGATTTCGCTTACGCGATGACTAAACTAGCCGGGAAACACACTAAAAAATATACAGCAAAAAAAATGAACAAGAAGAAATTTTCTTGCTCAACTTTCATGCTTTATTTGGGTCTGGATAAAATTTATAAAAATGTGCCGCATCATAACATTATATTTTCAAAAGACTACAAGACATATGTTAATAACATCTTTAGAAAACACACACTTTCAGATAAAGACCTATCCATTTATGTCAGAAACGCATCCATTAACGACGACCAATTGGCACCTGCCGGTAAATCGGGACTATATGTTCTAATTCCCGTACCAAATCATCGCGGTAAAATTGATTGGAAAAGCATTACGGCATCTTTGCGCCAAGAAGCGATTAACACTATTTCAAACAAGCTAAATATTCCGGATTTAAAGAATCACATCGAAGCGGAAAAAATAATCACACCCGACGACTGGCAAAACAAGCATAATGTTTATATCGGAGCCACATTCAACCTGGCTCACACCATTTCACAAATGCTTTACATGCGACCTCACAACAAATTTGAAGAGTTCGAAAACTGCTATTTGGTGGGAGGAGGAACTCACCCGGGATCGGGATTGCCGACAATCTATGAATCAGGACGAATAAGTTCCAATTTAATTTCACGTAAATATAAAGTACAATTTGAAACTAAAAACCATTACGTAAAATAAATGAACTGGTTCAATTTTATTCGCTTAATGCGAATGATTTACGGCAAAAATGTCAGGATCAATTTAAATAAAATCCAAAAGATGGGTCTATTGGCCGTAAAAATAGGCCAGGTTCACGCTCTGCGCTTGGATTTTCTGCCCGTTGAAAAATGTCAGGAACTGGCCAAATTATACCGTTCAACAATCCCCATTGATACTGAAAAAGTCTTAAGCCGGATTGACTCAAATAAATTTAAAGAAATTGATGATAATCCCCTTGCTTCGGCATCAGTAGGCCAAGTTCACAAAGCATCATTAAAAGATGGCACTCCGGTTGTAATAAAAATTATCAAAAACAATTTTAAAGAAAAATTTAAAAAAGATGTCCGTTCAGTAAGAAAATTTGTAAAAACAATCTTGTTTTTTTACCCAAAATTAAAAAAAGTATTTGATCCAATCGGCATTCTTGAACACATTGAAGATTACACTTTAAAAGAATTAAATTTATTGAATGAAATTGAGGGCCATGAAACACTCAAAGCTATTTACGATAAGCACAAGGAATCATATAACCTTAGTAAACTCGTTTTTCCAAAAATTTACAAAAAACTGTCTTCAGAAAACATTATGGTTTCTGAATACATCCCGGGTAAAACCTTCGATGAAGTACTAGAAAGTGATTTGCCATATGAAAAATTACTGGATTTATTTCATATTCACGGCTTTTACATTTTCAATATCGGCACATTTCATGGCGATATTCATCCGGGTAATTTAATGCATCATAATGATAAAATATATTTTATAGATACGGGAGCAATTGGGCATGTGAAGAAAAAAACACAAAAAGGTCTTTTCAATTTTTTTGACGCCTTAAGTCAATTTGATTACCCCAAATCCGCTTACTACATTAATGAGATGGCGGAACAAGGAATCAGTCATAAAAAATATGAGCATTTTCAACAAAAATTTCTAAATTTATACCAAGATTTTACAAATTCAACTGTTTCACAAGTAAGCCTGACTAAAAAAATGATGGAAACTATAAAACTGGGTGTGAATTGCGGTATGAAATTCGACAAAGGAATGTTTGCCATAATAAAAAGCCTGATGTTCCTTGACGGCATGGTGCTTAGAAACAATCCCGACGCCATTCTTCTCAAAGACATGCGCCGTTTTATTGGAGAACTAAATTCCTTTAATATAAAATAATTACTCCCCAATAATTTTTATTACGACTCTCTTTCTTCTTTGACCGTCAAATTCAGCATAATAGACCTGTTCCCAAGGACCAAGGTCTAGTTTTCCTTCCGTCACGGGCAAAACCACCTGATGCCCCATTATTAAACGCCTTAAATGCGCTTCAGCGTTAGGATCAGATAAACTGTTATGTCGATAATCCTTTTCTTCGGGAGCCAGATGCTGAAGCCATTCGTTTATATCTTGTATTAACCCTTGCTCCGCGTCATTCACATAAACGCTCGCCGTGATATGCATAGCTGAAACCAGACAAAATCCCTCCTGAATGCCACTATCGAACAAACGTTGTTCAACCTCGTCTGTTATACGAATATATTCAACTTTTTTTTCTGTTTCAAACCAAATGTAATCTGAATAGCTTTTCATGTAAAATATTTAATTCTGCCGAATTTTAGCATAAAAAAACCCGCGTTTCCAGCGGGCTTGTCTTACTGTTAAACAACACTTTAGGTGCCACCCAAAATTTTTGCCAAATTTGATCTCAGATTCGAAGTAGCTTTAGCGGCTCTTTTACTGGCCACTTTTAATCCAACCGTATCAACACCTTTCACAGAATTTTTCGTTCTTATTGTTGAAATTGGAGGAGTTGTATCCGCACGACCTTCATCATATGTTTTTTGTCTTTCCGCTGACATTATGTTTTTGTTTTAAAAATGACATATTTTATTTTCCAACCATCTATTATAATATCATTATTTAACAATAATGTCAATGATCGATGACGGCCTATTAAAATGGTTTTATTACCATTTATATGAAACATGACGTATTATGGCACTATGAATGCTATCACTTATTCCGGATACAGAAATTGGCTTCATAAGTACCTCTCCTCCGGTTTGTTCAATATAATTTACCATGTCATCATCCAGACAATTACCTGAAAACAATATAAAAATCGGCCTCTCCTGAAAATCTAACGATAATAACTCTGTAAACAATTCATAACCTGTCATATTCTCCATATTCATATCAGAAACAACCACATGCGCTCTTTTGCCTTGAGAATATTGGTTTAAAATCTCTTCCGCTGACTTAAAAGTGGTAAATGATTTAAATTTTTTTTCAAAAAAACGATTATACATTTTTACCAAAACTCTATCATCATCAGCAAAAAAAACTGTTGCTTCGTTTGGAGCATTAATAATTTCAGGTACTATTATTTCACTTTTTCCCGATCGTACAATCTCACGAACCATCGAATTTGCCGTGTCATACTTGACCGTCTCACGATTCTGATTCGAAGGCACAACCATAGATTGTAACGCATCAGGGCTTTCAGTAATTATTGTATCAGATGTTTCTTTTCGTTTGCTTGAAGCCATTTCATAAAAAAAGGTTACTAATATAAAACCTTTTCCTATATATGTCAAAAATACATATGAAATATCACCCTCTTGTCACTAATTCCTCACAAATGGCTCCAATAAAGTTTCCTTTACCTTTTTGTATAAAACGATTAACAATACCCGTTTTCATCAAACTCAACAATTCACCATATTTTTCTTCATCATTACCAAAATCAAAACCGCTATGAATTACAACCACGCCATCCGGATTAACATTTTTCACTTCCTTTGCAATCTGCACTCCATTGACTCCGGGAATTTCAAAATCCAATAAATAAACATCATACATGTCCCCTCCTCTAACCTTATCAATAGCCTCCATGCCATTCATTGCTAAAACGGGTATCTTGGAATTATTTGCAAGAAACTTTCTGGAAGCTGTTCTTAACATCATAATATCATCATCTGCTATAAAAATTTTTCTATCCGCAAGAATTCTTTTACTGTCAAGTTCCTCATATGACAAAACCTCATTTTCCCCCATTAAATATAAACCCGAATTTACTTCTTTTTGAATATCTGAAACATGACTCTCCGCTTCCGGCCTTTCCTTATCATCAGTAAAGAAAAAACCACTTTCAACTTTATTTTCACCTAAATCATGAAGGTCATCATTTGTTTGACGCCCCGCATCATCAGGAACGGATGGATTACTTTTTCGTGTCATATAATCTTTATCAATCAGACAAAGTATAAAGTCATTTTTTAAATTGTCCATATTTTTGACTTTATTTATTTATTCTTATAAAATGCCAGCATCGTCACGAAGGATAAATGCCTGCAACAAGCAAAATATCGAAAATCAAAAAATTCCTCAAAGATAATGGATTCTATAAATACAGAACCCAAATCAAAAAAATTTCTGAAAACTACAGACTCGAATTTTTAAGAGAAGCCGATCCTAAAAACAAAAGAAACATTATCATTGAAAAAAGCTGGCACGACATTGTTTCCTTTGGAAGAAAACGAAAACTACTTGTTCTGGAACTTGGAGGATCATATTTTAAATTGTTCGATGTAACAGTAACGCATAAAGACCATTTACTGGTAAACAAATTTCAGTCTATACGCTTTTATGAAGACAAACTTTACACGCCCCAAATTCTTTTCGAAGACATGAAAGTACAGCTGGATGCGTTCGTTAAAAAAAAAGATCGCAAAAATATTGATGACTGCGTTTTTATTTTTACATTTCCAATTGAACAATATGCCAGAAAAGATGGCGTTATCGACGCCGTGACTATCAATATTAACAAAGCGGTTAGAAGCAAAAATATTATAGGAATCAAAATCGGTGAATCTCTGCAGAAATATTTACGTCGCCGCGGATATCCGAAAATTAAAATTGGAGTAACTAACGATTCAATGGTCAACGTTTTGTCGGCGAAAGGTATTGAAATTGGCCAAAAACTACATTTTGACGCGGCATTAAACATTATTGTGGGAACAGGTTCAAACATCGCAGTCGGATACAACATTCCCGAAGGCAAAAAAAGCCATTTATACATGGTGAACACTGAATTTGGAGGTTTTCATACAACTCCCACTTCAACATTTGATCAGATTTTTCATAAAAACATAGCATCCGGAAGCGAATACCTTAATGAAAAAATGATTTCGGGAATCTGGCAACCTTTTGTTTTTAAAATAATCCTCGAGGAATGCGTTAAAAATAAAATATTACAACCTACATGTTTGGATATTTTCAAGCGGATTCCACTTGATGGTGGCGAAATAGAAACAGCTCTTAACTCCAGAAAAAACCATCAATACAGTGAAATTCATTCATTTATCTGGAATGAATTGATTCAGCGAGGAGCCACATTATGCGGGATAGGCATTGCTTCTGTCATGGCTGAAATAGGAAGACAAAATAAAGGCAAAAGCTTAAAATTTGCACTTATCGAAGTTGGCAGTGTCCTAAAAAAAGCAAAAAACTTTAAAGAAATCATGACAAAAACAATCGACAAAGAATTGATTCGTTTAAAAGCGGCAAAAAACGTTAAATACGTAAGCACAAGACCGAGAAACGCTACACCACTTGGTGCTACAGTCTTCAGTACAATCACTTGCAAAAAAAAATAGTCTACTGTAAATTTAGCAGGCCTTAAATAAATAACACAGCATAAAATGGGACAGAAAGCCAAACACAACAAGACCGTTACATTGCAACACAAAGATGAAAACGGCAAAGTAACATATCAATACCAGTTTTTAAAAAACACAAAGTCTCTTCCGGAAAAACTTCAACTTAAAAAGTACAACCCTGTTACAAGAAAGCATGAACTTTTTGTTGAAACAAAAAGCAAGAACTAATTCCGCAACACTATAAAAAAA
>WJJQ01000056.1 GCA_014729615.1 Candidatus Peregrinibacteria bacterium
CTCTTCGACATCGACGGCATCTTCACTCGCCACGCGAAGGTCCCGGCGAACATGTCCGGGTTCCATATCCGCTTCCAGGCGGCGGAAAGCCATACCTGCCCCGATCCCTGTATGTCCAACATCTGGACCGGCGTGATCGAATAATGTTGTGATCCGCGCAGCGCGTTACGGCGCCCGCGCATCCCCATCCCAGGCTCTGCTCCGGCGTCGTCTTGCATCTCGCGTGCGAGACGACGCCGTTTCAGTGTCACGCGCGCGTGCGGCGAACGAGATCGAGAAACTCCTGATGAATGAGGCCGTTGGTGGCGATCGCGTTGCCGCCGCTCGGGGTTTCGACGCCGTCCCAGTCCGTGAGGAGGCCGCCCGCTTCGCGCGCAACGACGAGCGGGGCGGCGAGGTCCCACAGTTTGACCGTCGGTTCGATCATGCCGTCGATGCGGCCGGTCGCGAGCAGCACGTAGTAGTACGAATCGCTCCAGCCCTGAAAGTGGCGCGCAGCCTCGGCCACCGCCAGAAACACACCGCGCTCGTTCATCTGGTTGAAATTCTGAATCGAGGTCGTGCAGATCGTGCATTCGGCAAGCGATGACTTTTGTGACACGTGCGCAGGAACAGTCGCGCCGTCCGTGTGCGGTGCTTCGTGATGGGCGCCGCACCCGCGCGCCGCCCATGCTATCTCGTGCAGACCGGGCAGCGCCACAACGCCGATCTCATAATGTCCGTTGCACTCAACGGCGATGAGCGTGCCGTACGTGGGCACGCCGTGCACATACGAGAGTGTGCCGTCGATGGGATCGAGAATCCAGCGGAACGAATTCACGGAATTCTCATGATTCGCGGAAGCGTCTCCGGCTGACTCCCCCCACTCTTCACCGATGATCGCATCGGCGGGAAACGCTTGCGTAATCATGCCGCGAATCTTCTCTTCCGCTTCCCGATCGGCGTTCGTGACGACGGAAGCGTCGGATTTCTCCTCGATTTCCAGGCGGTCGGGGCGATTGAAATAGTGCAGGGTGCATTCGCCGGCGACGCGGGCCGCTTCGATCGCCAGATCGAGCCGCCGGCTCACGGCTTCGTATTCTCGTGTGGTCGATGATGCAGACGCGGCCGCAGATTCAGGATTGGAACTCACCGCAAACTCCTCGCGCCTCGGATCGACGCATGGGATATCTTGATTGACCGTATACGCTGCTCATCATATGACGAGACCATTGGAATCGAGACAGGCATCGGCAGGGACTCCGATCGACGGCCTGGGAGGAAATCCTGATGATCGAACAACGCACGCACGACCGGTCGGCACAGCGCTCGTCAAGCGCGCGCCGCGGGCTGTTTTTCTTCACGTTTCCTGCGCTGATTTTCGCGATGAGTGCGATCGCCCGATCCGCACACGCTGAAGAGACGTGCTGCAACGGACCGGCGGTGACCACGTCGTCGACGCTTGCTGCTGCGCAGGTCGATTCGCAGTATGACGGATCTTCCAGCCAGGCCGAAGCGCAGGCCGAGCCGCCAAGCGATGACGAGATCGGCATGGCGGTGTACGTCGGTGATGCGTTGCTGCGCAGTTATAGCCCAGATTCATCGCTGGTGACTGACGAGACGATTCTCGAACGATCGACGTACCCGGCCTTCGACGTGCATTGCCACTGGTCGATCGAACAGGATCCAATCGCCATGCTCGAGGCGATGGACCGGCGAAACATCAGCCGAGCGCTGAATCTGAGCGGCGGCTGGGGCCAGAATCTCGATGCCATGCTCGAGAAGTTTCACACCGTCGATCCGGAGCGCTTCGTCATCTTCTGCAACATCGACTTCTCGCGCATCGACGAGCCGGACTTCGGCGAGGCGATGTCGGCGTATCTGCGTGAGGCGAAAGCCAAGGGAGTCAGTGGGCTCAAGATTTTCAAGAGTCTCGGTCTGCGCTATCGAGATGCCTCCGGCGAGTTGATTCCGGTCGATGATCCGCGACTCGATCCGATCTGGGAAACGTGCGGCGAGATCGGGTTTCCCGTGCTCATTCACGTGGCTGATCCGCCCGCATTCTTCAAGCCCATCGATGAGAAGAACGAGCGGTGGATGCAATTGAAGCGGCATCCGGACTGGAGTTTCTACGGCGAGGAGTTTCCGTCACTCGATGAACTCTTCGCCCAGCGCAGCCGGATGATGGAAAGACACTCGGACACGATCTTCATCGGGCCTCATATGGGCAGCCACGCGAGCGATCTTGCGACGGCCGCCCGCATGCTCGATCGGCATCCGAACCTGTACTACGACATCAGCGGTCGCGTCGCCGAACTCGGCCGGCAGCCGTACTCCGCGCGGAAGTTCCTCCTGAAGTACCAGGACCGCATTCTGTTCGGCACGGACCGGTATCCGGGGCGCACGAGCCAGCCGCGCTACCGTGTGTACTATCGATTCCTCGAAACGGATGATGAGCACTTCGACTACCACGAACACACGTTTCCGCCGACGGGCGAATGGAAGATCTACGGCGTGTTTCTGCCGGACGACGTGC
>WJJQ01000057.1 GCA_014729615.1 Candidatus Peregrinibacteria bacterium
ACCTCTTCAAGAGTATGTCCAACACCGTCTTTAAGTCCGAAACGCATTTCAATAATCTTTTTCTCACGGGGAGACAAATATTGAAGCATTTCGTGAATATTTTCCTTGATTAACTGTCTGTTTGTCGCCTCAAGTGGAGACTGGGCATCGTCATCTTCAATAAAATCACCCAATTTACTGTCTTCTTCAGTTCCCACAGGCGCTTCCAATGACACAATATCCTGTGAAATCTTTAAAATGTGACGCACCTTTTTTTCATCCATATCCATTTCAGCGGCAAGCTCTTCCACCAATGGTTCACGCCCCAGTTCCTGCACAAGTCGTCTTTGAGCGTGTGTCAGCTTGTTAATGGTTTCCACCATATGAACGGGAATTCTGATAGTTCTTGCCTGATCGGCAATGGCACGGGTAATAGCCTGTCTAATCCACCACGTTGCATATGTTGAGAACTTAAATCCTCTATCCGGATCAAACTTTTCAACCGCTCTAAATAGACCAATATTCCCTTCCTGAATCAAATCAAGAAAAGAAAGGCCTCTTCCTATATATTTTTTGGCAATCGAAACAACCAAACGCAAATTCGCCTCAGCCAATTGCTTTTTGGCGGTCTGATCTCCTTTTTTAATTCTTCTGGCCAAATCAACTTCCTGACGAGCGGTTAATAACGGCACTTTCCCAATTTCACATAAATAAAGTCTGATCGAATCATTAGCGATTTCCTTCAGTTCAACCTGACTGATATTAACTTCTTTCGTTTTCTTTTCGGATTCTTTATCATCTTTATCACCATCATCCTTATCCAAAGCAATTGAGTCTTTACTATCAATAACCTCAATCCCCAAATCGTAAAAAAGACCATAAAGTTCATCTAAAACCATCAAGTCATCTTCTATATTCGGCATTGCCTTCAAAAGCTCCTGATGAGTAATAAAACCATGTTCCTGACCTTTCTTAACAAGCGCCCTTACCTGATCAGGAAACTGTTTTAGCCTGTCATCAGAGGGTTGAGTGATAAATTTTCTTTGTTGTGCCATAATAGGTTATGCTACGCATTTTTTTAATGGCATCCCTCCAAGTACTTCGTACGTCGGGTGCCTGATTATTTAGCTTTATTTTCGCTGTTCAGCTTATCGAGTTTTTGCAACAACTCGATTCTTAAAGCTTGATTCTGTGTCTTTTCCGCCTCTATAAGCTGACTTAGTATTTGTTGCCTGCCAATTGTATAACGATGTTTGGCTATAAGCATTACAAGAGCCTTGATTTCATTTTCAGCTTCTTCTTCGGTTATTTCACCATATTTCTCATTTATATAAAGCGACATCAAAGCAGCTTTTTCCTTTATTTCATGCGGAAATTCATCCACGACATCAGTATCAGCCCGAAAGCTGTCGTCATTATACTTACCATGTATTACCTTGTAAATAGGTTTTAACTCATCAGAAAAATAGTCTTCGCTAACCTCGTTAATCAGAAAAGATCCTATCCTTGGAAATTCCAAATAAAGTCCCAACAAAATCTCTTCAGGATGCCGTTTCGCAGAGCTTACGCTTACCATTGCATCATCATTTTTTCTGGCGGGATGATCCGACGGCAACTTATAGTTGCGGATTTCGTCATAAACTTGCACTTCTTTAAAATCCAAATCATGGGCTAATTTACGAACATACTCATCTTTTTCAACGGAACTCTTCAATAAATGGAAAAACGGAATAATCTCATTCAGAATTTTTTTTCTGGCTGCCAGCGAGTCGGTTCCATAAGTTGATAATAAATATTTATAGAAATATTCACTATATGATTCCGCTTCATCAACAATTTTCCCAAATTCGTTGCCATGCTCCTTTACATAATCTGCCGGATCTTTCCCGTCGGGCACCGATATCATTTTTGTATCCATTTCCAAGTTTTGAGCTATTTCAAAAGCTCTTCTGGCCGCATCTTGCCCCGCCATATCGTTGTCAAAAGACAAAATAATTTCATTCGATAACGGCTTTAAAATGCGCAATTGCTTTTCAGTAAGCGCCGTACCGCTCGAGGCCACTACATTTTTTACACCGGCCTGATATGAAGCAATCACATCAAAATAACCTTCGACTATTACAGTTTTGGCAGTTTGCTTAATTGCGGTTTTCGCAAAGCTGAGCCCATAAAGCACATTGCTTTTATGATAAATCAATGTCTCCGGTGAATTTAAATATTTGGGATCCTGATCTTTACTAAGCGCTCTTGCGCCAAAAGCGACAATTCGGCCGATATTGTCAAAAATCGGGAACATCAGCCGCCCCCTAAAACGATCATATATTTTTTGCATGGTCGTTTCTTTCGACATGGCCAAACCGGCCTGAACCAATTCTTTTTTTGTGTAACCCTTTTGCAATAAATAATTATATGTTTCATCAAAAGAATCCGGCGAAAAGCCAAGCCTGAAAAGCTTTATGGAATCCTCACTAATTCCCCTGTTTTTTAAATATTCCAAAACCTTTTTACCTTTTTCGGTTTTCCACAATTGCTTTTCATAAAATTCCGTAACTTGTTCATATAAATCCAAAAACTTTTCTTTTTGGCTTTTTTGCTGTTTATATTGGGGATTTTGAAAAGTTTTCATCTCAACTCCCGCTTTGTCTGCCAAGATTTTTATTGCTCCCGCAAAATCAGTCCCCTCTACTTCCTGAACAAACGAAAAAATGTCACCTCCTTTATTACAACCGAAACAGTAAGCAATTTGTTTTTCCGGACTTACAATAAAACTGGGCGTTTTTTCGGCGTGAAAAGGGCAAAGCCCCTTTAAGCTTCTTCCCACTTTTTTTAGTTGCACATACTGCCCGACCACATCTTCAATAGTCAGCCTATCTTTTATATCTTGTACAGTCCGGTCACTCATAAAAAATTGCTAGAGTATTCTTTATATAACGCATTTAGCGCAATATCAAGCTAAATCCTTAGCTTCTTTTTTTCCCTGTAAATAAACCGCCAATCCTCCCAAAATAATCATTAAAACACCCATAGCTATCAGGGCATAGAATTTATTTATGCCCTCCAAAAAAACCGCGATTCCTCCAAACATTAAACTTAACAGATAAATAAGCATTAAAGCCTGTCTGTCGGTTAATCCTATTTTCAACAAGCGATGATGAAAATGCTTTAAATCACCTTGCATTGGCGACTTACCCTGAACAATCCTCCGCAAAATCACCCAAATTGTATCCAGAATCGGGAATCCCAAAACAAGTAAAGCAGTCGCAACTTTCCCCCCTGAAAAAATTGCCAAAACAGCAATTGTAAATCCCAAAAATGTACTTCCCGTATCTCCCATTAATATTTTGGCGGGATAAAAATCAAAAAGCCAAAAAGCCAATGCCGTCGAAGCCAAAATCAAGCTCATGGTAGCAACCGGCATTTGAGAACTGGCGTCAAAATGAATATCGGGCCTTACGCTCAAGGCAAACAATGTTAACCCGGCTATAATGGCCACACCACTGGGCAAACCGTTAAGCCCATCCAAAAAATTCATGGTGTTGGTTAGAGTCATAACCCAAATTACGGTAAAAATTGCTCCCACAACCGATATTTCATAAATACCAATACTTTCAATAGTTACCCTCCAATAATCAAATGTAATGGCGTCTCCCAGCGGATTCGAAATCGACATAATGCCTATACCGGACAAAACCAATATAAGCGCCGCAATTAACTGCACAAATAATCTGAAATGCGGGCTTAAGCCCGTGTAATCATCCACAAAGCCGGTCGCGACAAGAAGCCCGGCCGCAAACAAAAACGAAACTACATGCACATCATATGGCACAAAAAGCAGTGTTGATATCGCAAACCCTGCAAAAAGCACCAGACCGCCATAATACGGAATAGGCTTACGCTTTAACCCATATTTATGAGGCCTGTCAATCAACCCCCATTTGGGAAAAAAATGCAAGGCCATCACCGTCAACGATAGTGTTAATAAAAAGGCAAATATAGCCGCCGGAATGTAACTCAAGTAGTCCATGCGGCAAATATAGTGAATTTGGATGGAAAGATCAATCTCGGCTTTTCACAGTTTATCTTTCCTAAGGAGTCTTGCCATATTCCTGCCCGGGCAGGATTTTAGTAAACTGTCATAATAGTTAATTAATTTTTCTCTTGAATTTTACAAGGTCTCCCTTTTTCTCCAAAACACCCACAACATTATTTTCAAACAAAGCAAGATCATCAGTTTCCACCCCCTCCATTTCCACAAATCCGCCTTGTGCTAATTTTTTATACAACTTTTCATCGACAACAATCTTGCTTTTATCAGCCAAAAATCTATCTGCTGTATAAATATTTTGCTCAATATTCTCAGCTCTCAAATTATCCAATTTCATCGCTCGGCCCAAAGAATATTCACCAATTTTTGTCCTTGTTAAATCCTCAACAAACCCGCCGCAACCCAACTCAGCACCCAGATCATTTGCCAAACTTCTAATATATGTTCCTTTGCTACAATCAACTCGCAATACCAATCGAGGATAATTATAATCCAATATTTCCACATTTCTAAAAAACACCTTCCGCGGCATGAGCAGAACTTCATCCCCCGCCCTGGCCATTTGGTAAGCTCTTTTGCCATTTATTTGCACAGCACTATATTTAGGAGGCATCTGCTGCCTCTCTCCCATAAATTTTGCTGAAATAAGATCCTTAACAACTTTCAATGACGGTACGGCACAATTTTCAGTCTCGAAAATATCTCCCTCACCGTCAAATGTGGTAGATGAAGCACCTAGCCGCACAACTACTTCATATTGCTTGTCGAGACCATCCAACATATATATAAGTTTGGTTGCCTCACCAATGGCCAAAATCATTAATCCGCTTGCCAAAGGATCAAGCGTACCCGCAAACCCCACCTTTTTAAGGTTACACAATTTTCTAACCACGCTGACACATTTAAAAGAAGGGACTCCTTTTGGCTTATTGATTAATAAAAATCCGTTCATGACCTATTTTATTTCGACATATTGTGTCGAGCTGAATATTTTTCTAACAACTTTTCGGTCATCCCATTCAATCTTTTTACCCCTTAACATTTGCACTTCCTCCGCTCCCTTACCTGCAATCACCAACGTATCGCCTTCTTCCGCAATTTGCATACCCAGTTTAATCGCCTCTTCTCTATTAGGAATTTTCCATAAACTTTCACCTTCCCGCCTTTTAATGCCACCGCAAACGTCTTCAATAATATCCCATTCATTTTCTTCGTAAGGATCATCATCGGTAACTATAATAATGTCAGCGTGCTTGTCGGCCGCCGCCCCCATTTTTGGGCGCTTGGCTTTATCTCTGCCACCTCCGGTCGCACCAAAAACAGCAATCAGCTTACCTTTTGTCAGTTTTTTGTAAAGTTCCAGCAAGTTTTCCAAAGACTCATGCGTATGCGCGTAATCAACAATAATATTGTAAGGCTGGCCAAGTTCCAAAGACTCATATCTGCCCGGAATAGACGAAGCCTTTTCCAAAGCTTCTTTCAAAGTATCAACATGAATATTGTTTGCCATTCCAACCGCCGACGCCGCCAAAGCATTATAAACGTTAAATTCACCCGGCAACTTTAAATTCACATCAACCGAAGCATTTGGCACATGTAACGTAAATTTGGATCCAATTGGCAACAATTCAAGATCGGACGCGAAAACCGTGCCCTGATTACTGCCGAATGTGTATTTAATATCCGCTAAAAATTGGTCAAAATAAGCGAAATTATCATCATCTCGATTAAGAATCGATATTTTTTGAATACCTGATTTGCGTGAAGACCTTATGAGTCTGCTAAACAGCATGCCCTTTGCACGTAAGTAATTTTCAAAACCTCCGTGATATTCCAAGTGATCTTCACCAATATTTGTAAAAACCGCAGTATCAACATTCACACCCCAAATTCTGTTTTGGACTATTGCATGTGAAGACACCTCTAAAACAGCATGTGAGCAGTTTTCACGAACCATTTGTCGCAACAATCTTTGAATTACAAAAGGGCTCAGCGTAGTCATTTTAGTTTTATTCACCCATGTTTGATCCGCAACTTGAAAGTTAATTGTCGAAGTCATTCCAACCTTGTTTCCGGCCTCTTTAAGAACACCCGCAATTAAATTAGTCGTTGTTGTTTTCCCCTTTGTACCGGTCACAGCTATAACGTTTAAAAATCGCGACGGGAATCCATAATAAATTGCCGCAATAACGGCCAAAACCTTATGATAAAAAAGTCTTAAGGGATTAGTATCGGATATCGCTTTTTTTATGTATTTAAGCATTTTTAAAAATTAATTTTATTTCATCCACATCTTTTTTTATCTGTTCTTTCAACTGTTCCCCGTCTTTAAAGTCCATCACATCACGAATCTTATTATACACATCTATCTTTACAGTTTCATCATATAAATTTCCATTAAAATCCAGCAAATAAACTTCCAATGTAAATCGTTCATCACCCGCGAGCTTATTCGGTCCATAATATAAAGCACCACCATACGCTTCATCACCAATATAAACTCTAGCCGCATAAACGCCACCCGCAATCTTGTATTCCCCGGCCACATTAATGGTTGGATAACCGATTTCTTTACCCAGATGATGCCCTTTAAC
>WJJQ01000058.1 GCA_014729615.1 Candidatus Peregrinibacteria bacterium
GCATTTGTTCGCTTACAGCTTCCTTGGCTTCTGCGGGCCCCGCAAAGAATAAGTTTCGTTTCGGAAGAAACTGATTTGCGTCTTCCATATGTGTTTGTTTTGTAAACATGGGTTTTGGTTTAGTTTTTTATTTTTTTTAAGCTGGGTCTAGGTTTGGATTTTCAGCTTTGATTTCAGCCAATAAATCCTGTAAAGAAGCTCGGGTTTTAGCCAAAGTCTCTGTTTTTAGAGTGTCCGCCGCTTTGTCGAGTGTCGATGTCGCTTTGAATTCAAGCGGTTTCAAGTATTTGTTAAGTCCAATTTCATTGTTTTGTCCGTCGTAGAACTTAAGTAATCCGGCAATAATTTGCGTTGTAGTACAATTACGCTCTTTTAAATCCTGCCAAAGGTTTTCCATTGTTACGCCCGGCATTAACCATGACCGGATTGAGGCTTCAATTTTGCCTCTATACCTTTTTTGCTCTTCAGGATTTTTATAAACCGCGGATGCAAGTTGATCGATATTTTGTTTTACATCATCAATGAATGCAATTGGTCCGCTGTTTACGCGTTCCTTGATCAACTCCTGTTTTTGCTCGTATTTCTCACCTAATTGTGGAGTATAGTTTGGTGTATTGAAAGCCATGATTTTGTTTTTATTTTTAAAATATGCGCGAAAATATCATAAAATTATAGCAAAAATAGTAATTATAGTCAACTTGTCCGATGCGGGCTTAGAAGGTAAACTTACGGAAAGTTTAAATAGTAAAAAAATATGGAAAATCCACAAATAATAGTAAATTTTAAAACATACGCCAATGCTACGGGTTTCAACGCATTAAATCTGGCAAGAATTGTGGAAAAAGTCGGTAAAGACACGGGAGTTATTATTGGTGTGGCCGTTCAGGCGGTTGATTTGTCGAGAGTTGTGGAGAATACTAATATTCCCGTATTCGGACAGCATTTTGACGCGGCATCCGATGGTGCTTATACCGGTCACATTGCTCCGCATGGATTAAAAAATCACGGCGCGCATGGCTCTTTATTGAATCATTCCGAGAAAAGGATTTCTATTGACGATATTGAAGAAGCGATTGACGTTGGTCGCAGAGAGGGGCTTTTTATTATAGCATGTGCCGATACCGCTTATACCGGTAAAGCGATTTCAGAACTTGATCCTCATATGATTGCTGTTGAGCCGCCCGAACTTATTGGTGGTGATGTTTCCGTTTGTACCGCAAAACCGCAAATAGTAACGGATGCGGTTGCGATGATTGGCGGTGACAGATTACTTATTGGCGCCGGAATAAAGAACCGTGAAGATGTGAAGTCAGCGGTTAAAGCTGGTGTAAGAGGCGTACTGGTGGCATCCGGTATAACCAGGGCTTATGATCCCGAATCCGCCCTGAGAGAAATGGCGTTGGGAATTTTAGATGGTTTAAAGGGCTAGATTGCAACTTTCACATTTTATTGGTAAGATCAATCCGTATATTTTTAATTATAAACAATGCAAATCTCATTCCACGAAAAGAATTTAACGCTTAACGCGAATCAAAAAGAATATATAACCGACAAGATTGAAGCTCTTGGAACCTATGGTGAAAGAATTGATGATGAATCGACACAAGTGAGAGTTGACGTCGAAACCAACAAAAATAAAACTACGGATAAAAACATTACCGTTCAGGTGACCATGTACGTTCCCCACGCAGTGATTCGAGCGGAAGTTTTTTCGACAACCGTTGAAGAAGGTGTGGATTTGGCTGAAGAAAAGCTTAGAAAACAAATCGAAAGATACAAGGGTAAAATCAGTCGTCGCGATAAAGCCGGTAAATGGATTCCCACGTCCACTCTGGAAGAAATTACAGCCACGCAAGAAGTTACACCTGAAGTTACGCAAGCCGAAAGAATTTCAAAACGAAAAACATATGAACTGGATCCGATTCACGAAGAGGAAGCAATAGAACAGCTTGAACTTGTCGCTCATGATTTTTTCGCTTTTTTGAATGTAGATACAAACAGGTTTAATATTGTATATAAAAGAGAAGATGGATCATACGGTTTGCTTGATTATGGTCTGAAAAGGGACAGTTTGGTTTAGTCGCTATAATTAAACGTGGAAATTATTTTTTTTCTACTATTACTGGGGTATTTCTTTTTTTCTCTGAAGGATTATAAGAGAGCTTTAACTTTTGTTCCTTTGTTGTTCCCGCTTTATTTGTACAAAATACAAATTGTGGGGATTCCGGTTACCTTGCCGGAGGGAATTATTTTTATGCTTCTAGCGGCGGCTTTTGTGAAATATAAAGATGTGTTTAAATTTGATTTCAAGGAATTTGCGCAAAAAAATAAAGTCATTTTAATTGCAGTGTTATTGATTTTGTTGGGCGCGGTTTTAAGCTTTTTTGTGACTCAGGCGTCTATAACTTTGGTTGACGGACAGGAATTCAGTTCACTAAGAGTTGCGTTGGGAATTTTTAAGTCGTGGATTGTGGCACCGATTATTTATTTCGTACTTTTGAAGTATGTTTTAAATAAGGATGATTTAAAGAAATCCTTAAATGTTTATGCTCTTTCAGCGGCAGTTCTGAGTATATGGGCTGTGTGGCAATTGGCTACCGGTAATTATGTTACGGTTGACATGAGGGCATCGGGTCCGTTTATTTCCGCGAATTATCTGGCTCTTTATCTTGGGCCCGCATTGGTATTTTTAACTGTCAAAACTAAAGAAGTATTCTTACCGTCTACTTTTTTGGAAGGAAAGGATGCAAAGAAAATCCCTTTTTTAAAAAAAGCTGCTTTCAAATTATCCGGCAAAGATATTTTTTATAGCGTCGCGTTTATTGTTTGCTTGATTGCTATGATAGCGACCAAATCTTACGCCGCGTTATTTGCATATGTTATTGCTGTTTCTTTTTATTATTTTATTGAGTTTGTGATTCATTTTAAGGCGAATAAGAAGGCCCGGTTACCATGGGCATCCATAGTGTCGATTTTAGTAATAGCAATTGTTGCGGCAATTATTGTTTATTATTTAGATGTTGAAAAATGGCAATCCGTGTTTAATTTTACGGAACGAAATTCATCAAGTGTAAGGCTGGAGGTTTACGCAATAACTTGGTCGCTAATTAAAAACAACTTTTTATTTGGAATAGGCATGGGTAGTTTTGAAGCGCTTTACCAGACTCAAGCAGTTAATATTTTGGAAAGAGCGCCGCTTGAATGGGTGATGTTGCATCCGCACAACTTTTATTTTGCCATGTGGCTTAATTTGGGTATTCTGGGTTTAGGCGGGCTTGGTGTTATTATATATGTTGCAATAAAAGAATTATTGGCCATGATTAAAAAAATTGCCGGTGGGTCATTTTCTCAATATAGCAGTGTTGTATTAATTGGAATGGCAATGTTTGTTGCTATTCTTATGCATGGTCTAATTGATACACCCTTTTTTAAAAATGACCTGGCGTTAATATTTTGGCTGGTAGTCGCTGTTTTCAGTGTGCGAGAAAAGGTTTGATTACTCTTCTGATTTTTCGAGTAAATCGGCGGGAAGGTCCGGATGAGATAAGAATTTGGCTCTTTGGGATCCTTTAATTTCTTGAATGTCGGAATCATGTTCGGTCATTTTTTTGTATCTCATAAAATTTGAATAAGACTCATTAATAATGTGTTTGCAATTATTGGCCATTCCATCAATTATATTGTCGTAATCCAATTTTCGGTCCAAATATTGTTCAGAGCTTTGATTGGTGATTTCGTCGGGGTTTCTGGGAATATTCATTCTGCTTATCATACAAAAAAGACGATCAAGTGTGAAGGTCATAGCGTCAGGCTCCGCGCATAATTTTGGTTTAATAATTAAGCACATATGTTTAACAAGAACCTTTTTAATATCTTTTCTAAGTTTGTTCCACCCGGCAAATTGAGCAAGATACAATTGCGCGTGTTGTTCGCTGATGTAATCAAGTTTGGTCAAAGCTTTATAAACGGTTTGAGCGCCATGATTAACTTCGGCGTCTTCAAAAAGTTTATCGGGGGGTGGTGTTGTATTGTGTCTGTTTGAAAGTATTTGCAGCTCTTCTTCGGTAAGATCTTTAGAGTTATAGTTATGATAAGATTCTGACAGACGTGCATTCAAAGCTTTTCGTGAGGACATTCTCTTTTTTTAAGATAGAGGCAGGGGTATTATCGTTTTTTTTGCTTTAAAATGCAATGTTTTAATTGTAAAATAAATGAAGTTTTTGTAAAAAATATGATCTCATTATCGGGAAAAGTAGTTAAAGGGCATCATCTGGGTAAAGAAATCGGATACCCGACTATCAATTTAGAGGGTGATTTTCAAATTGAAGGTGGTGTGTATGCTTCAATAGTGTATGTTGGAGATGAAAAGTATAGTGGAGCGTTGTATTATGGTCCAAATAAGCTGGCGGGTGATGAACGATTTACATTGGAAGTTTATTTGTTGGATTTTAAAGGAAATTTATATGATGAAACTGTAAAGATAGATGTGTATA
>WJJQ01000059.1 GCA_014729615.1 Candidatus Peregrinibacteria bacterium
CTTTTTTACCTTTCTTGGTTTTTTTCACGGTTGAGTGGGCCGCCACGGGAGTACCAGGACTAACAATCATTTGCTGGTAACCCTGAATTTTAGCTTCATCCAATTGCCGGTCAATGGCACCGATGTCCGGCTTTACTTCCGGTATTTGCGGCTTTAATCCAAGCTCAGGCGCCTCAAATTCGTCCCCTTCGGCAGGACCGGGCATCCTTACTTTTGCATCCACTTTGGGTGGCAACACATATCTTTCTTTTGCTTTACTGCCCGCGTATCTATCTACATATTTCTTAAAATAATTGCGGGCCGATTGTCTTTTTTCTCCTTTAAAATTCTTTTCAAAGTCTGTCTGACTCAAATATATTTTTTCGCCCGTCATTTCCCCTTCAACAAACTCCATCAAAATTTTATTTTTGTCCGTATTGGGCTTAGCCGGATCAATTGTAATCAGCAGCGTATCGGGATTCTTTTGTTTATTATCTTTTTCCGATTTAAAACCGATAATATCTTTGGTCTCAAAAGTTATTTTTCCATCCGCGCCTATTATGGGATCCCCTTGTACCTGGAAGCCCATTCGTTCAACCAACGCCAAAGCACTTTCCGTTTGGGCAATTTTAAATTGGTCTCCCAAGTCTTTAACCTTTATAGGCACCGGATTTTCGGGTATATCCAAAGAAACAAGTTTTTTAGCATCACCACGGTATAAAATGTCTTCAACTGCAGGTGGAACCATTGGAAAAACATCTGTTTCACCGTCTATTTCGTTGTTTTCAATGTCTTTTTGAAATAACACTTGTTCCTTACCTTCTATTTCGACTACTTTGGCGTTTCCGTTGTCTATTTCTTCCTTGTTTTCTTCGGTATAATTACCTTCAGTTTGCAGTAATAGTTTGGCCTGCTCATTTTGAAATTGCTGGATCATTCTTAAAGCCAGTCTGTAAACGTTTTTGGTCAGCTGTTGATTCGAACCGATCAATCTGTTTTCATCGGGTATATAAGCTTCCATTACTCCGTTTGTTCCCGAAAGTCTGTACCTCATTTTCATTTCATCGGTCAGCTGGTTAAAAAAAGATTCACGAAGAATTCTGTCTTCTTCACTTTTGCCGGTGAAAGGAATTTTAGTATTTTTTTGCCTGTCGGCTCCGGTGAAATAATCTCTCATTAAAATGTTCTTTTTCCAGCTTTCCTGGACTTCATCGCCCGTTAAAAGAGTGCGAAGCGGTTCGCCCCTCTTGCTGTCCGGATTTCCCATATCTTTAAGCACCTCTTCTATGAGGGGTAAAAAATATTCTCGCACAAATTGTTCGTCTAATCTTCTCATGAATTTTTGATTTCAAGGAGTTTAGTTTGTAGTTTCATGTCATTATCAATTTGAAGCGCGTTGGCGGCTTCGTAAAAAAGCATCATTTGCGCGCTTATTTCAGTTTCTGAAAAGTATGGATTGCCTTTCAACGATTCCAGTTTTTGCTTTTTAGCGGAGTCTTTTTCAAAATCAATCAGCGATTGCAGTGTTAATTCCACTTTTTTATTGCCGGATTTTTGATGTTGCACCATTTTGATCATGGTTTCGTATCCACCCGCATCAACATAATCTCTCAACCCGGAAGGTGCTTTGTTGTAAGTGTTTGCAAGAGCTTGTTCCGCCCGGCTTTTTAATTTGTTTTCTTCTTCGTTTCGTTTTTCGGACCAACTGTCCATTGCCCTTGAAATTGCGCCCGATCCCACCAATTCACCTGTTTTTAAAGTACTTCCGACAACTTCAAGTGACGCTACTCCGGCCGCGCCCGCTCCGATAAAATAAGGATTCCTGGCCAGTCTTGAAAAATATTCTCCCCAAGATTGACCTTTTTGACGGTTTGCAAGAGCATTCAAACCCATTGTTATTCCCGACCAAATTGTTCCGAGGAACGCGAACATTGGTGCGTTAAACATGAATCTGTTGGCGAAATTTTCTTGATATTGACCCTTATATTTTTTTTCAAGTTCTTTGTCGATTACTTCTTTATGTATTTTAAGCTGTTTAAAATAATATCCCTGATCAACACGCATTTTAAACGCTTCCAATTCAGGCTGTTCTATAATGCCGCGTTTGGCCGCTTTTTCCATAAGTCTCTCAGCTTGATCAACCTCTAAAGTACCTACACTGAGCATTGCGTCTATCAACTGATCCGCATTATCACCATTTTTTTTATTCATAAAGCTTTCAACCAGTTTTTCACGCTGATTTTTCTTCATTGTTCTAATAAAAACCGATGCCATTGTTGATTCAACACCTTGTCTTTGGTTAGGCTTTTGCATGTCAACGGGCTGAATTAAACCGGCAATAGTATTATACTCCGCATCGGTCAATTGTCCGTTATTGGCCACTTTTTCCAACAGTGTAGCCATTTCGGGTACTCTTTCATTTAATTCTGTTATGGCATCAAGTGTTTCTGTTACCGGCAAAGCTTCTTCGGTTGTTAAATAGGTTCCTTCAATGTTTAAAGGGATGGATGCTCTACGCATTTTTTCCAGGCTTTTCACTTCCATTTCCGCCTTTTGCTCCATTTGCGTTTTTAACCGGTCAAGATTTGACTTGCCTTCATGTAAAGCTTTCTGATACTTTTCCCAAATTTCATCATATGCTTCACCGATTCTTTTTTCATGACGTCTTAAAGCAGATTGAAGTTGGCCTCTGTAAGCACGTTGATCCAGGTCTTGTCTGGAGGGTGAAATTTTCTCGTAAAATTCTTTTCGAGCTTTTAAAATTGCCTCTTTGCGTTTTCTTAATAATTCCCGGCGATAGTTTTCTTTTAACGCCTGCTCTTCAGGAGTCAATTGTCTTTCAAACTTTTTCCCACCTTCATTGCTGTCTTGAATTGGTATTTCCGTGTTCATTATTAAATTTTAAGTAATCTGGCAAGTACGTCGATCACGTTTTCATGTTTACCCTCCATTTCGGGGATCTGAGTAATAAGAATTCGTCTAATTGCCGCCGGATTTTGGTCCATCAACTGAATTTTCACTTCCGAAATATAACGTTTTGGAATAAGCAAATTGAGCGTTTTAACTCCGTTTTCAGCAATTATCCAAAAAGCTTTAATATGGCTATATTGAAAATACATATGCCCGACGTAAATGCCCATGTCGGTTATTTTTACCGTAATTTCTTTTGGTGGATGTTTTTTCTGCAAATATAAATACACCCCGGCGAGCACCACGAGTACAATTGTCAGTGTCCAGTTGGAATAAAAGATGGTTAATAACAATAAAAGCCCCAATATAATGCCGGCGGTTAAATACCATTTGGCACCTTTTTTTTGCTGTATGAATTCAGGCGCTCTCCATTCATGCAAAACATGTTCTTCAACAGGGGAACTATTGTCTTTTTTTGTTTTAGTCATTTTTTTTGTTTTTATAATCTTATTATTTTAGCAAAAAATGGCCATTTTTTCAATTCCGAGGCCATTTTTTCCACAGTCTTCAATTGACTTTTATACGTTTTATTTTCTTACAGCCTATCTCGTAGACCGTTCATCCATTTTTCCGCCGCATTTTGCACTTTCAAATCTATCACTTTTTTACCATTTTGCGTAAGCATTAAATGGCTGTCTTTAGTGGTTTTACCAATTCTTACCGGATTAATTTTTTGCTTTTTACAAATATTTTCGAATTCTTTCTCTTTTCCATGTGCAATTTCAACTACAAAACCTCCGGTTTCACTAAACATAGTTTTGTCGGCTCTGATTTTTTTATCCGTCATCTGATTAATTTCAACATCGCATCCAACTTGCCCCTCGCCTCGTCCGCCAAAGCACATTTCTGCCAAAGTCACCGCAATTCCTCCTTCGCTTATATCATGTGACGCAAGCACCGTTTTTGCTTCTATGGCGTCAACCATTGCATATATTTCCGATTCTACCTGTGATCCTTCGGGCATTGGTACATTTTTTCCCAAAAATCCCTGCAAGCGATAATATTCCGACCCCCCCAATTCATCATTTCTTAATCCAATCAGGTAAATACTGCTACCCGCTTTTTTGAATTGCATGGTAACGGCCTTTTGATAATCGTCAATTTTTCCGATACAGCAAATAATTGCGGACGGTGGAATATGCCCTTTCTTGCTTTCATTATAAAGACTGACATTTCCCGAAATAATCGGAGTGGCATGTTTTGGATAATTCCTTAATTTAATTTGATTACACGCATCCGCAATACCTTGTATGCCTTCTTTCAATTCCATCATTTGATCTTCTTTTTCAGGATTTCCGTAATTCAGACAATCCGTTAAGGCCTGCGGGTAAGCTCCCACGGCGGCTACGTTTCTCATTGACTCCACAACCGCGTTATATGCTCCATAATATGCGCTTATTAACGCATAACGCGGATTCCCGTCAGTTGAAAAAGCCAAACCTATTTTCTTGTTTTTCGCCGAAACCGGCTCATCTAAAAGCGGAGCAATTACTCCCGCATCGGCTTCACCGGCTTCTATAACGGTGTTTCCCTGTACCTGTTTATCGTATTTTTCAAAAAACGGTCTTTTGGAAGCTATATTTTCCGACGCCAAAAGGTTAAGTAATATTTTATTCAAGTTATCCGGCATATTGAAAACCGGCTCTTTTAAGTCATTTTTAATTGTTTTGAATCTTCTTGCATATGAGAGTCCTTCAGTCAACAGTACCGATGACGCGTTCACGTATTCTTCGCCTCGATATTCCAAAACATAGTTGCCTTCCACCACTTTTCCTATTACAAAGGCGCCGGCGTTGTCGGCAATTGAAGGTAAGTCCCATTTCTTGTTGTAATGATCAACAATCAGTTTTGTAACCTTGGGATCACACATCCAGGTAAATCTTTCCTGTGTTTCAGCACATCCAATTACTTGTGGAGGCAAATCGGGTATTGATACATTGACTTTATTTAGGTCAATTTTGGCTCCCAAATTTTGTTTGGCAACCTGCTCAACGGTTGAACAAGTTATTCCACCCGCTCCCATGTCTTTAAAACTGACTTTTTTAAGTAATTTTTTCTTTTTCAAAATTTCGAAAAGCTCATAGGTCGAAACCATTAAATGCCTTTTTAAAAACGGATTAGGCTCTTGTACCGCCCCTTTATTGGCCTCTTTTTCAGATTCATCAAGTGTTCCTGAAGCGAATGCCGCTCCACCCATACCACTGTTGTCGGTAGGTTTTCCTACAATAATAATATCCCATTTGTCCGCGGCCGCATTCGGCGGCACATATGAGTGAATTACTGCAGACTCTCGCACAAGCCCCATTGAAACCACATTTACCAGACAATTATCGTTAAATCCTTCGTGAAAATAGGCGTCTCCACCCAAATTGGGCACACCGATCGGATTTCCGTATCCTCCAATACCATTTACCACCCCCTCGGCAATTTGCCTGCATTCATTTTTTTTGATGCTTCCAAAGCGAAGCGGATCCATTGATGCTATCACTTTTCCACCCATGCAAATAATATCTCTAACGCATCCTCCAACACCTGTCGCGGCTCCTTCATAAGGTACTATTTGCGAAGGATGATTATGACTTTCATGACCCACGATTAATCCGTATCTATCACCTTTAATACGAGCTATTTCAACAATTCCGGCATCTTCTCCCGGTCCGAGAATCACATTCGGACCCTCGGTCGGCAATTGTTTCAAATGTCTTCGACTGCTTTTATATGAACAATGCTCCGAACCCTGAATTCCCCAAAGGGTAGCTTCGGTCAAAGAAGGGGTTCTTTTCAGTTCTTTGGCGATGTTTCTGGCTTCAGACACAGTCAAACCAATGGCATTTTCTTTCAAGACTTTTGCAAGCTCCTTATCAGAAAGCCGTTTAAATTCTGGTAAATATTTCATTTATGTTTAGGATAGTGTTCTTTTGCCGGTAAATGCCAAAAGGCCCATGATTCTTGCTCGTTTAATGGCACGGGCAAGAGATTTTTGTTGCTTAAGACATACGCCGGTGTAATAACGGGGAACAATTTTTCCATACTGTGAAACATATTTCACAAGCATTTTAAAATCTTTGTAGTCAATGTATTGAATGCCTGCCGCCGTGAACGGACAAGGTTTGTTGTACTTATTTTTAGCCATGGTAAATATTTTTAAATTAGTAATAAATCTTATAACATTGGATCACCGCTGTTAATATCGGCAGATCCCATGCCATAATCGGGTGTGTTGCTGTCCGCAACGTATTCTTCTTCGTCTTCACCGTCTTTCTTGCGTTTTTCAAGCATGATCATATCTTGCGCGACCACTTCGGTTCGGAATCGTTTTGTTCCGTCTTCGTGGTCCCATGAACGGGTTTTTAAATACCCCTCCACGTATATTAATTTTCCCTTCTTAAGATATTGATCGCAGATTTCAGCAAGTTTGCCCCAGGCAATGACTTCGTGAAATTCAGAAGATTGATTTTTTTCTCCTTCTTTCGTTACCCATGCTCTGTTCGTGGCAAGGCCGAAATTCGCGATTGGCTGACCGCCGTTTGTCGGCTTCAATTCCGCGTCTCTGGTTAGGTTTCCTATTAGAATTACTTTGTTAATGCTTCTCATAATTACTATTATTAGTTAAATATTCTTTAGTAGTGTTAGAAGTTCAAATCTGGATTGTCGATGATATTCTTTAATTTTGCTTCTACTTCCTCGGCCTTTTTCTCATCGGGTTCGGTTTTAGCTTCGTTTTTTTCCGCAGGTTTTGCTTCATCTTGTTTTTCTTTTGCCGGGGCCGCTTTCTTTGCAGGTTTTGCCGCGGGCTTTTTGCTTTGCTTCTTCTCTTCTTTCGCCGCTTCGCGTTCTTTTTGCTCTTCTTCCCAGGCGGCCATTATTTCGGCATATTTCTTAGGCTCCGCAACCGCAGGAAGTTTTAATAACATGTGGCGGATAATTTCATTATCCAGTCTTAAAGATTTGTCCATTTCCGGCAGATCTATATTTTTTTCCGCTTCGAAATTCAAAACATAATAATAACCTGAATCATGTTTTTTTATTGTGTAAGCCATTTCATGCAATCCCCAATCATCTTCAAAAGTGATTTTACCCTTTAAGGATTCAATCATCTTTTTGAGTTCTGCGATCTTTTTATTGATAGAATCGGTACCAATGTCCGGGTCAACTATGACCATAAGTTCATATTTTTGCATTCTTCCTATGGGTTAAGTAATAATTAAGTCCATTTTTTAAGTAAAATGGACAGAAAGAACAAGCGGAGATTAGCAAATTGCCATATTTTATGCAAGAAGAGATTTTTCAGGTTTTCAATGCAAGTATATTATTAAACATTTCTACTTTACGTCTACTTTTGAATAATGCATGAATTTTAGTCTGCACATACCCCGCCCCCTATTTTTTGTGGCAAGTTTTAGAGCGGTCTAAATTCTATTGACTTTATAAGCTTTTTTTATAAAATGCGAAACATGTTTTAAAAATCAGTCAATTGTATTGTATTGTTAGATTTGCAAAAAAAGTGTAAATTTTAGGGAGTGATGGAAAAAAACCGACTAAGAGAAGTATTCATAAGTAATCAAAATAACTACTAAAGTATCACAAGTAGAAGTTAATAAAGAAGCAAGAAAAGCAAGGCACGCGCGCGTGTTTGCAAACAGTCTCGGCTTGCAAAATGCTTTGGGCTCAAAATTTTCAGCCAAAGTGGAAGAAAAAACAGCTCAAATCAAAAGCGTATTGAGCCCTTATCTTCATGGAAAAAGAAAGGAAGCAAATGAAAGCCACACTGTTGTTTCTAATAAATTGTTCAAAAGATACACTTTTGCTGTAGCTGTTCTTTTTCTTATTGGTTCGTTTACTCCATTAAGTCTTTCAGCTGAAGGTTACTATAATAATACAGCTACAAATGTGGATGCCAGTATGTTTGCCACCTCTTTATTGGCTGACAATGATGGATATTTAACAAAAATAAATCCGCAAACTAATGACGGTGACAGAAGCAATATGAACGATATGTATGTTCACACGGTAAAACCGGGTGAAACTTTGTCGACTATTGCAAATGGTTACGGGGTTAAAACCAATACTGTAATGTGGGCAAATAATCTTTCTAATGCCAACAGTATTAAAGCGGGGCAAGAAATTGCCGTTCCACCGGTGGATGGAGTGGCTCACAAAGTGGCAAAAGGTGAAAATCTGGAAAAAATCGCTCAAAAATATAGCGTGGAAGCAGAATCCATTAGAAAACAAAACAAATTATTGGCGAGTGTGGTTGAAGGTGAAAATATTTTTATACCCGGTGCCAAGCCGATAGTACCGGAACCGCGTGTTGTTCAGTCTCGTAGCGTATCAAGCAGTAGGGTTGCCGTTGGAACGCCTGTTGCTTTGGCAGGGTCAACTGATGCTCCTACCGTAGGTAAAATTTTTATCAGACCGACCAGAGGTATTATTACACAAGGATATAAAAGAGGACACTATGCACTTGATATAGCTGACGCATCCAAACCTCCCGTTTGGGCCGCCGGTAGCGGTAGCGTTATTAAGGCATCTTCAGGTACATGGGGCGGTGGATATGGTAATCATGTCATTATTGATCATGGTAATGGTATGCAAACACTATATGCCCACCTTGATTACCTTGATGTGTCTGTGGGTGATAATGTTTCTCAGGGTGCCGTTATCGGTAGAATGGGACGAACAGGTCGCGTTTATGGTAGAACCGGTATTCACCTTCATTTCGAAGTACGCAAGAATGGAGTTAAGCAAAACCCCGCGGCTTACTATTAATACTTTCAGTAAAGGAGCCTCTTTCAAACATTTCTCTTTACTTTGTTTTGGTAAATACTTAAACTAGCCCGGGTATTATAAAAATCTGATGATAAAAAAACTCCTAAAACTACCAAGGATCCCTTTTTTATGGCTTATCAGGCTGTACCAAATTACCTTATCACCAGATCATGGCCCCTTAAAATTCATGTTCCCTCACGGGTTTTGCATTTATGAGCCAACTTGCTCGGATTATGCTTATGAAGTCATAGAAAAAAAAGGACTATTAATTGGCATTCCGCGAGCAATATGGAGAATAATTCGATGCAATCCATTTAGCAGGGGTGGACATGACCCCGTAACCAAATCTAAAGATGATCAAAAAAGCTCTCATTAGTGTTTCAAATAAAGATGGAATCGCGGAATTCGCGGAAGGTTTAAAAAACCTTGGTATTGAAATAATTTCTACAGGCGGAACGGCAAAATTGCTGAAGGAAAACGGTATCGAGGTGACAGAAGTATCTGAGTATACGGGGCATCCCGAAATTATGGACGGTAGAGTGAAAACTCTTCATCCAAAGGTACATGGTGGCTTGTTGGCGGTACGTGATAATCCCAAACATATGGAGGCTTTGGCGGCGAACAATATGTCACCAATCGATATGGTTGTGGTGAATTTGTACCCCTTTGAAAGAGTAGTTGAAGAGGAAGGTACTGATGAAGAAATCATTGAAAATATTGATATCGGCGGACCTTCAATGCTGCGCAGCGCAGCCAAAAATTTTAAATTTGTAACGGTTGTCACAGACACTAACGA
>WJJQ01000060.1 GCA_014729615.1 Candidatus Peregrinibacteria bacterium
CACCCTCACGCGGATCATGTTGAAGGCCTGATAGCGGTTTTAAAACGTTTTAACGTTGAAAATGTGCTGATTTCGGGATCAAATTACAAAAGCCGCGTTTACGAGGTGTTTTTAGAAGAACTAGATAATAAAAAAGTCCATTTCGCTGAAAGAGATGAAGATTTTCAGTTGGGTAAAATGCGGATTGATGTACTTTACCCGTTTGAATCCTTGCAAGGAATCAATTTGGAAAATATTAATAACAGTTCGGTGGTGTTGATTATTGAATATGGAAAAGATTCGGTTTATTTGTCGGGAGATTTAGAGGATGAAGGTGAAAAAAAGTTGATTGGTAGCGGTTTAAATTTGAGCTCGGTTGTTTACAAAGCGGGCCATCACGGAAGCAGGACAAGTAATAGTCTTGAATTGATAAAAAAAATCAGCCCGGAATTCGCAGTAATTTCCGCAGGTGAAGGCAATAGTTATAAACACCCTCATCAAGAAACATTAGACACGCTAAACAGCTTAAATATAAAAACTTTCAGAACCGATCTTGATGGAAACGTTAATTTTGTTTTCGATGGACTTTAGTCTTTAGGGCTTGTTTCTGAATCAATTTTTCCTTCTATTTGTTTTTGTAACGCAATAACCTCGTCATTTTCAGCGTAAATCTCCTTAAGTTCTTCGTCATGATAATCATGTCTATTATCATCCACATATTTGTCCGGATCCATTATATGATGCCTTATTGTGTCGGGATGTCTTTGACAACCGGTACTTGCAATGCAGAGACCGGCCGCAAGAATTAATTTATTTTTCATTTTTTAAACAATCGTTTTGCTCTTCAAGTATATCAATGATTTGTTTTAAAACAACCGTTCTCCAAAATTCGTCGGGCTTGTTGGCGTATTTTTGCTTCGCGCTTTGTAATGATGAGTAATGCCTTTCTTTGGTTCCATTAAGGCATTTATCGACAACCGTTTGTTCCTTGTCCGACGATAAAGCCGCTTGTTCTTTTGCCAGCTCAAGACTTTTTTGGTAAACGGTGTTTGTGTGCGATGTTGCGCCATAATCTTTAAACAAACCTTCAATACATTTTAATTGTTGTTGGTAGCATTCTCTGTCAATCGCATGCATTCCTTTGAAATATTTTTTTGCTTCGTACTCTCTAAAAGTGGCATCTTCTTTTGCCATTTCTATTTGATAATTCCGGTTTAATGTTGTCCACTCTTCTGTATTTTTTGCCCGGCATTCTTTGACAACCGGATCATTATCACATTTGTCTTGAGCTTGTTGTGGCAAAGCTTCTTCTGCAATTGCCAACTGTTTTTTTATAGTGTTCGTGGCATACAATTCATCCGCCACCAATGATCTGTCGTTTTCAATAATATTTTTTCTTCTAAGCCGTTGTTCTTCAATTGTTTTTTCGATTATTTGTTGTTGAATTTGATCGCGGCATGTCAAAATGCGGTTTAGACAGTCCGCTTCAATGCTTTCAAATTTGTTTAATGCTGTAGTATTACCATCTATGACCATGGCACCGTCTTCGCATTGTCTTTTTTGCAACTCTGAAAGGTCGTTAGTACAATTATCTATGTTTTGTGTTGCCATTAAAGCGGTTCTGGCTGTTTTAACTGTATGGAGACACTGATTTATTACCGTGAAACAGCCAGCCTGAATTGGCGGGCTCAGCTGTTTTGCAGTTTCATCCACTTCTGAATATTGGCTGATTTGATAATTAGCATTGGCCGTTTCTTGACCGGTCGTTTGTCTATTCGGTTGATTGGTAGAATAATTGGGCGCCGCACATGAAATAAGACCTAATGCCGCATAGGGTAATGCTTTTTTAAACTTCATAATGACTATTTAAAGGAGTGCATTGTAATATTTTACTCCAATTTGTCAATTAATTTACGGATATACGCTCAATTTTCGCGCCAATACTTTGCAATTTATTTTCAAATTGCTCGTATCCACGATCAATGTAATTGATATTTGAAACTTCACTTTTACCTTCAGCGCATAAAGCTGCAAGTACCATGGCGGCACCCGCCCGCAAATCCAAACTTGAAATGGCGCATCCTTTAAGACGGGACGGACCGTAAACGGTTGCCTGATGCGGATTCAAAATTTTCATTTTTGCTCCCATTTGTTCTAATTCAAAAAGGTAATTAAGCCTGCCTTCGAAAAGAGTTTCAAAAATATTGCTTTCACCTTCGGCTTGAGTAAGAAGCACAGCAAAAGGAGCCTGCAGGTCGGTGGCAAAACTTGGATAAACTGAAGTCCTTAAATTTTTAATCGCTTTAAGTTTTAACGAAGGTAAAATGCGAGCTTCATTTTTTGCCAATTCATATTTTGCGCCGGCTTCGTCGAGCTTTTGCCAAAAACTGTCCAGTTGGTTAGTTTCAATACCATCAATTATTAATTCGCTTTGCGTAACCAATGAGGCAATTGCAAACGTACCCGCTTCAAGGTAATCACCTGTAATTGAATGAGTGACCGGATTTAGTTCCTTTACTCCTTCAATATCAAGAAAATGCGTTCCGATTCCTTTAATTTTTGCACCCGTGGCGTTAAGAAAGTGGCATAAATCCTGTACATGCGGTTCGGCAGCAGCAAGTCTGATTTGCGTATTTCCCGGAGTCATAGCGGCAAGCATAACGGCATTTTCAGTACCTGTAACCGAAATTTCCGGCATAATAACAACTCCGCTTCTTGGCTTTTCCATTTTCAAATGCAAATTTTGGTCATCTTCCATCACCACCGCTCCCAACGATTGCAATGCATGCGTATGTGCTTGAACAGATCGTTTTCCGATAACGCATCCTCCGGGAAAAGGTATTTTCAGTTCACCGATTCTGGATAAAATCGGTCCAAAAAGTAAAATGGATCCTCTCATGTTGCAGATCAATTCGTTCGGTAAATTGTGAAGAGAAAGGTCGCTCGCGTCTATTATCGCGGTGTTATTGTTGAAATCGACTTTTACGTTTAGGGCTTCAAATATTTTTATAAGTTTGTGAATGTCGGCTATATCGGGGACATTTTTTAAAGTTGTTTTTCCTTTTACTAAAAGAGTCGCGCACATGATCGGCAAAGTGGCGTTTTTTGATCCGCTTACGGTAATTTTACCCGCCAATTTACTTCCGCCTTCAATTATGAACTTTTGAGTTGTCTTGGGGTCTGTCATTTCTAAATAGGTTCGGGGGTTATTATAAGGCTTAATAATACTAAAAAAAAGTGATATAATATTAAGATATCGATTATTGATTTACAAAGATATGAATAAATTTTGGAGTTATATTCTGGCCGATGGATTAGTGGTTGTACTGGGTGTGGTATTCGCGATATTGATTTTTTACACCATTCAATTCGGTTTTATGGCCAGCGGGATTAAAAGTAGTAATAATCGATTGGATGGGCCTTTGTCGGTACTAAGCTACGAAGATTCGTATTATAAAAAATAACTATCTCTGTATTGCAGTGCTTCAATAACGTGTTCTTTTGAAAGTGCCTTGTTTTCAAGATCGGCAACGGTTTGCGCAACTTTGAAGGTTTTAAAATACTGTCTACCCGATAAATTCAGTTTTTCCGCCGCTTCATTTAGTGTCGAAAAAACCGGAATATTAGCTTTTAATATTTGATTAATAGTTTGATTAGTCATTTGATTATTCAATTTCTTACTTCTTTCATACTGAATTAACCTGGCGTTTTGGATTCTTTTTCTGGTTTCGGCCAGATTAAAAGCTTCCGGGGCAATGTAGGTTTGGACAGGTTGTTTTTCAACATTCACAAAAATATCGATACGGTCTTTAAGAGGGCCGGAAAGCTTTTTTTGATATTGAATGACCTGAAAAGGTTTACAAGTACATTGCTTGCGCGGATCATTATAATGCCCGCAAGGGCATAAATTTGTGCCCGCCACCATGGTAAAATTAGCGGGTAAAGTTATTTTTTGATTGGCTCTGCTTATTCTTATGTGCCTTTCTTCCAAAGGTATTCTTAGCGCTTCAATGCATTGTTTCTGAAATTCCAGCAACTCATCAAGAAACAAAATTCCATGATGAGCAAGCGTAATTTCACCGGGAACAATATTGGCTCCCGCTCCAAGTAATGCCGCAACCGTTGTATTAGAATTTACATGTCTAAATGGTCTGTCGGGCAATGGTGTTTTTTCGTTGGAAGCGGAATATATATTTTCCAGCTCCAGTTTTTCTTTTGTATCAGGCGCTGAAAGCAATGACCGCACGGCCTTGGCCAACATGGTTTTACCAACTCCGGGAGGACCGACCATTAGAATGTGATGTCCACCGGTAATTGCAATAATCAAAGCCCTTTTTGCAAGTTCATTACCCGAGATTTCCGCAAAGTCGGGGAGCTTTAGTGTTTTTAATTTGCTTGCTTTTTTCGAAGGGTAATCAATTTTTCCATGCATGAGAAAATCGATTGCTCCCTTTAATGATGAGACGGGAATAACATTAATTATGTTATTTACCATTTCATTCTCATAATTATCTTTGGGAATAATAATGCGTTTTATGCCGCTTCGCGCGGCAAGTTGAATGAAATTATTAACGCCTCGGACAGGCCTTAATTCCCCCTGCAATGATAATTCGCCGCAAAAAGCCGTACTGTTTAAAGTGCTTAAAGGGATTTGCTTTGAAGCGGCCAACAATCCCATTGCTACGGGCAAATCGTAGTGAGTCCCGCTTTTACGAATATGCGCCGGTGAAAGTCCCACAATTTTTTTTTGATAAGGATATTTCAAAGCACTGTTTTTTATCGCCGATCTGACTCTTTCCTTGGCCTCTTTTATTGAAGTGTCACCTAATCCAACAATGGTAAATGCGGACATACCCGCAAGAATATCAACCTCAACTTCAACAAGTTGCGCCCGGATTCCAATTAATTGAAATGATAGAACTTTTACCGCCATAACTTTTTTTAATGTATGGCAATTTTATTCTTCGTTGATTAAAAAAAAATAAAATTTAGCTATCAAATTTTAATTCATAAACAATTCCCTCCGACAAAACGTAAATACTTTGCTCGTCTTCGGCAAGCCTTATAGCATTAATGCTTTTCAAATTTGATCTGTGCAATAAACGTGGAGCCGCCTGATTAAGGTCATATTCCACAAAGTTATAAGTGCTTTGATAATCTGAATTGGCTGATGGCGTAGCATCTAATTCTGATAATTCGGTCAGTCTTCCTTCTATGCCGGAAGCACTTTGAGAAGTGGCCGCTATTATTCTGTTTTCAGAAATAGGAGCGGTTAATGCCGCAAGAGTTTGAATTTCAAGCGGAATAATTTCGCCGGTAGCAGTGTCTATTAAGTATAATTTTGGATTTATATTGTTCTCTGTATTTGCTGAAACAATAATTTTTTCGGAGTCGGGAATCCATTTAAGATCATGAATCCTGAAATAGTCGGCAATGGAATTTCTGCTTTTTTCCTTTAAATCAATCAAATATAAAATGTGCTTGTTTTCAAGTCTATCTATGAAAAGAATCTTGTTCCTTTGTTTTATTGAAGGATAAACTGAATAGTCGGTTACAGTTCTTATAAATGACGTGGCAATAGATTCTTCATTATTTTCATCGGTAAAATAAAGCGTCTGTCGACCTGTTTCAGGATCTCTTGTAAAAGTTGTTTTTTCGTTTATGGAGTCGGTAAAATTGTTTAGTTGGGCGCTTTCATCCAGCTGAGTCCAGGTGGCTTTATACATGAATTCATACTGTTTTCGCAGAGCGCCGCCTAAGGGAATTTCAATAAATTCCTCAATTTCATAATGACCGGCTTTCTGAAGTTTTAAAATATATTCACCCGGCGCGACCTTTATTTCGCATGGACTTTGCGTGCAAGAAACCGCTTTCACATCTTCAATGGTTGCAAGAAAAGGCGTTTCCGCCTCTATTAATAGAGTTCCCTTGTTTAAAAATATTGCCCAGAGCAAGTAAATAATTGCTATAAAAATAAAACCTAAAGCTCCCCATAAATAAAGTCTTTTAACTGTTACTTCCGATAATGCCATTAAAAAATATTCATTAAATGCTTGATATGTGCCTTTCTGGCATGCTCAATTGTAACCGTAATAAGGTCAAAACGCCAGAGCGAATGGGGTTTTTGCCGTAAATATTTCATGGCTGTGCGCTTCAGCGCACGGATTTGATGAGAATGCAAAATTTCATTTTCAACAATTCTAAAATCGGTTCTTGTTTTAACCTCCACAAATACCAGTTCATTTTTCTGCAGGGCGATTAGATCAATTTCTCCGCCTCTTATATGGAAATTTTTTTGTAAAATTTTACAGCCTTCATTTTTTAAATATTCTTCCGCAATGCGCTGTCCAATGAATCCAATTGTTTTTTGATTAGTCATAAATTTATTACTATTTACTAAACGCTTCGTAGGGTGTAATTATATGAGTCCCACTTAAAAAAAAGATAAAATGAGTGACATATCTTTAAAAGTTCCTCCACATAGTTTGGATGCGGAAAAATCGGTGCTTGGAAGTATATTGATGGATAAAGACGCCATTATGAAAATTGCCGACCTGATTGATGCAAAGGATTTTTATCATGAAAGTCATGCCATGATTTACCAGTGTATTTTTGATCTTTTTGATAAACGCACTCCGATTGACCTTTTGACGGTTTCAAACACATTGGAAGAAAGAAAGCAATTGGAGCCGATTGGCGGCGCATCGTATTTGGCCGCACTTGTAAACGAAGTGCCCACATCGAGTCACGTTTATCAATATGCTTTGATCGTTAAACATAAATCCACTCTAAGAAAATTGATAAAAGCGGGAAGCGATATAACAGGTATTGGCTTTGATGAATCATCTCCCATTGAAGATTTATTGGAACAAGCTGAAAAATCGTTATTTGGAGTGTCACAAACGTTCTTGAAAGACAGATTTGTACATATTAAAGAAGTTTTAAATACAACTTACGATAAAGTTACCGAGTTGCATGATCCCGCTACGCGTGACAAATATCGCGGAATCCCAACAGGATTTGCGGACTTGGATAATATTTTATCGGGATTGCAACCGGCCGACCTTGTGATTCTTGCGGCACGACCTTCAATGGGTAAAACGTCTTTTGCTTTGAATATAGCGCAAAATGTTGCTAAAAAAGGTTACAGTTGCGGGCTAATTTCATTGGAAATGTCAAAGGAACAGCTTGTTGAACGTATGTTTTGCAGCTTGTTGGAAGTGGATTCATGGAAGCTTAGAACAGGTAAATTGACCGAAGATGACTTTATGAGAATAGGGAACGTAATGGACGAACTTTATTCAATGAAAATATTTATTGATGATTCCGTGGGCAATTCGATTGCGGAGCTTCGCGCTAAGGCTCGCAGACTGCAAATGGAACATGGTCTGCATTTTTTGATTATTGATTATTTGCAATTAATGAGCACGGGACGATCGCTTGGTCAAAGTAATCGCGTACAGGAAATTTCCGAGATTTCACGAGCATTGAAAGGACTTGCGCGTGAGCTAAAAATCCCGATTATCGCATTATCGCAGTTGAGTCGTGCCGTTGAATTAAGGCCCAGTAAAGTTCCTCAGCTATCTGATTTGCGTGAATCCGGCGCGATTGAACAAGACGCGGATGTTGTAATGATGATGTACAGAGAAGACTATTATGAAGAGGACACCGATAGAAAAGGTGTTACAGATTTGTTTATAAGGAAACATAGAAACGGGCCTATTGGCCGTGTTGAACTTGCTTTCAAGAAAGAGCAAATGAGATTTTTAAGCATAGAAAAAGGTAGAACCATGGAAGAGTATTCTCCAATTGAATAAGTGTTTTGTCAAAGAATGGGGTTGACAGGGGCGGGTGATTGTGTTATTTTTATGCTTGCGCCTTAAATTACGAAAATGAAAGCACCAAGGTTAAATGAAAATATTGAAGAAAAAGTTACGGTAAGTGAATTACTTGATGAATCATATAATTGTCATCGTGTATGTGATTCGCTTGAACCGGATGACTACGTTAAAAAATGCTCAGTAAGAGAGTTTTTAGTTGATTTAACCGCGGGAATGAGAGAGGTTTTGGAAAATTCCGTTTTTTTGGAAGATGTTAATGATGGACGTGATTTTGCCATAAAAGTGATCAAATTAAATTCAGCCTTATTTAAGGCTTATTCAAATCGAGTGGATATTGCCGACGCAGTAGATGCGGGTGGTGGTTCCGCCGAATCAGTCGGGGAATTTTTTTTGGCATGGGCCAGGGACATGGGTAAGAAAAAAAGAGCTTAAGTTTGCTTTATAATTGTCTTTATATATGCTAAATTTAATTGGCATTTTTTCTTCTACACATGTCTGAAAATACATATATTAACGAATTTGAGGAAAGAAAACGCAAAGTAAATGAATTGCGTGAAATGGGTGTTAATCCATATCCCGAAAGGTATGAAAGAGATCAAAATATTGCGGCAGTTAAAGCACTTAGTGATGACACCAAACAACGAGAACTTGAGCAGATTCTCGAGAATCCTCATGTAAATGTTAATACCTGCGGGCGCATAATGCTGGTCAGGTCTCATGGCAAATTGACTTTTGCACAGTTGAAAGATCATACGGGGCAAATGCAAATTTGTTTTATGAAAAATTTTGTAGGTGAAGAAAGTTACGCATTGGTTAAGAAACTGGATATTGCCGACTTTGTGGGAGTGAAGGGGGAATTATTTGTAACAAAGCATGGTGAATTGACGATTTTGGTTAAAGAATTTGAGTTGCTGGGAAAAACATTGCGACCTTTGCCGGAAAAATTTCATGGATTGAAAGATACTGAGAGCCTTTACAGATACAGATATTTGGACCTGTTAACGAATCAAGAATCTTTCAATAGGTTTGTGATGAGAACAAAGCTAATTAAAGAAATGCGAAAATACATGGATTCTCATGGGTTCATGGAGGTTGAAACTCCCGTTTTGACTTCAATAGCATCGGGGGCGGCGGCCAAACCGTTTGAAACACATCACAATGCGTTGGATATACCAATGTTTTTACGGATCGCGCCGGAAACCTATTTAAAAAGATGCATTGTTGGTGGCTTTGACAGGGTCTATGAAATTGCCCGTTGTTTCAGAAATGAAGGGATGGATCCATCACATTTGCAGGAGTTCACAATGCTTGAATATTACGGCGCGTATTGGAATTACGAAGACAACATGAATTTCACGGAAAAGTTTTTGTCAACGGTTATTAAAGAAGTAGTGGGAAGTTTGGAAGTAGAATGTCTGGATAGAGAGGGAAATCCACAAAAAATTGATTTCACTCCGCCATGGCCGAGACATGAATTCGCAAAACTGATTGAGAAAGATTGCGGAATAAATATTCTGGATTTTTATACGGATGGTGTTGGAAATGTGGATAATTTACGTAATGAAATAAAGAAAAAAGGCATTCATATAGAAAAAATGGAAACGATGGGATTTGGAAATTTATGTGATTCTCTTTATAAGAAAGTATCAAGACCTCAGTTAATACAGCCATGTTTCGTTATTAAGCATCCCGTAGACACCAAACCGCTCGCGCGCAAAAATGATGAGGACGCGAGACTGGCCGACACGTTTCAGGTTTTGGTTAATACATGGGAAATAGTGAATGCCTATAGTGAGCTTGTGGATCCCGTTGACCAAAGAGAAAGGCTGGAAAGACAGGCGCAGGCCAAAGAAGCGGGCGATGAAGACGCCATGCCGATGGATGAAGATTATCTACTTTCCATGGAACATGGAATGCCTCCAATTTCGGGTTGGGGACTTGGTATAGACAGATTCATGGCACTTCTTTCGGGGCAGGACAATTTGAAAGATACGGTTTTGTTTCCAATAATGAAACCCGAACCCCATCACCAGGCCGAATCTGAAGAGTAACGCAATTATGGAAAAAACATTAAAAGTAATTAAAAAGGTATATTTATATGTGCTTGCTTTGCTGCCACTGGCTCTGCAGTACTACCCCACCGCCAATAAATTCGACCTGATACGTTATTTTTCACCGTACTACATTGTGGCGGCATTTATTTTGGCGGGATTCGCGCTTTTTTGGTTCAGTGAAAAGCGTGTGGCTAAATTGAATTGGGTGATTTTGGCTTTTATAGTAATTAGCAGTTTGTCTTTTATTTTCGCGGATGTGAAATCATTCGGTTTTGCTGAAATATTCATGCTTTGGCTGGTCGGAATTACAATGACATTTCTGGGAGTGAAAGAAGCTCGGGACGAGCTGAGAAAAATTCTGCCTTTTGCTTTGAGTGCAATTTTAATCGCCAATGTTTTAGGGGGAATCGCCACATACATGTCCACGGATCATTTAAGATTTTTCGGCCTTTTTTATAATCCCGAGATTAAGGCCGATGCCTGGCCAAACGCTTTTGCAAACTTCTTTTTACTAAGTTTCCCATTTTTTCTGTTTTGGCTTTTCAAAAAAAATAAAAAGTATACAAGTTTAAAATTGTTACTGACGGCATTAGTTTTTTCCGGGTTTATTTTAACCGTTTCGCGTGCGGGATACATTGCTTTGGCAATTGAAATCGTATTATTGCTGATTTTTTTGAAACCAAGAATGAAAGTAGTTTTCAGTGCAATGCTTGTTTTTTTTATGGGACTTGGATTCACATCAATAATCAATTACGGTAAAGACATATATTGGGACACAACAAACATAGGACAGAGAATAGCTTTTAATGAAGCCGGTGGCACGACTTCTATAGCCGAAAGGTCGGAATTTTTCGCGGGATCATTCAAGTTAATCGGTGATGATTTGCTTTTGGGTAGCGGGCCTGTCAGCTTCAGGTGGGTTTATCCTCAATATCAAAAGGGATTACTGGCCGTGTCCGATCATCCACATAACGTATTGTTGAAATATGGTGTCGAACGGGGACTGGTTGTAATGATTATGTTTGTAATATTTTTATTGATTGTTTATAGCAACAATGGACCCTTAAACAAGAAAGCCGAAGAGTATGACAAGATAGCCTGGGCGGGATTGCTGGGATTATTGGCTCACAGTATGGTTGATTTTAATTTGAATTTTTTCACGATTTATTTTTCTTTTTGGCTTGTGATAATTTCATTAACCAAGCTACAGAAATTGAAAATAAATTACTGGGCTCTAGCTTTAGTTGTTATGGTAATTGCGGGTACGGTTTTCGTTCGCTTAGAGACTGTAAGATTGCGTGAGTTGTTTGATAATCCCGAAAAAACAAAAATAACTTCATATGCGCCGGCTATTCCGGGATACTCAATTTTGCAGTTGTATAATGACAATATTGAATCAAAAAAAGAAATACGCCTGGCTATATTGAATAAGCAACTGGAAGTGAATCCTTATGATCCCGGCGCCTGGTCCAGACTTGCCAAAGAAAGACTTCAAAGCAATAAAACGGATGAAGCAGAACAAATATATGATCGCATTATAAATGACATTGATCCTAAAAACACATTTGAATATTACGCCGATTATTTGGAACTGCTGCAGGATCAAAACGATACCGATAAAATTGAATTATTGCGTGAAAGCCTTGATCCCATGCTTAGTGAATATAATAAACTTAAAGAAGCAAATGTGCATTTCATCCAATCCAAGAACGAAGAAGAATATGTGGAAAGGATTGAATCCGTATTGAACGGCCAATCTTAAATGGTTATACTCGGTCTGTTAAAAATTTTTTTATGGATAAAATCGCAGTTTTAGATTTTGGCGGACAGTACGCGCATTTGATTGCCAATAGGATCCGTCGCTTGAACGTTTACAGCGAAATCGTCGACGCGGATATACCGGCTGAAAAGCTTAAAGATTACAAGGGAATTATTTTTTCGGGAGGGCCGCAAAGTGTGTATGACATTGATTCAATCAAAGCGGATGAGGCAATTCTGGATTTGGGAGTGCCATTGCTTGGAATTTGTTATGGTCATCAATTGCTTGCTTTTATGCAGGGAAGCGAGGTCAGGCATGACAAGCAATCAAGTGAATTCGGACTTACGAATATGAAGGTTAAAAAAGCCGAAGGTCTTTTTAAATCACTTGATGATGAAGAAGTTGTCTGGATGAGTCATGGCGATATTGTGGCTGAATTGCCTTCCGGCTATGAAGTAATAGGCTCAACAGAAAAAGGTGAATGGGCGGCAATAGCAAATTTTGAAAAGAATTTTTATGGCGTGCAATTTCATCTTGAAGTAACACATACAAAATCCGGAATGCAAATGTTGCAAAATTTTTTGGATCTATGTCAGGTTAAAAAGGAATGGAGCATTGAAAAATTCATTGAAAACGAGGTAAAAGCGATTGAAAAGAAAGTGGGAGATAAGAAAGTTTTTATGCTGGTAAGCGGTGGTGTCGACAGTACGGTCGCGTTTGTATTGCTATCGCGGGCTTTGGGAGCGGAAAGAGTGTACGGCTTATTTGTGGATACCGGTTTTTTGAGATGGAAAGAAAGAGAAAAAGTTGAGAAAACTTTGCGTAATGCCGGTTTTACAAATTTGCACGTCAAAGATGCGAGTAATGAATATTATGAAGCTTTGAAAGGGATTTTTGATCCGGAATTAAAGCGAAAAATAATTGGAGATTTGTTTATTGAAGTTCAACAAAAAATTGTTGAAGAATTGCAGCTGGATCCTAATGAATGGTTGCTTGGTCAGGGCACTATTTATCCCGATACTATTGAAAGCGGAGGCACGAAGCATGCCGCTAAAATAAAGACACATCATAATAGGGTGGAGGCTATTGAAAAATTAATCGAGGAAGGAAAAGTAATCGAACCCATTGCACAATTATATAAAGATGAGGTCAGAAAAGTGGGGGAAGAAATGGGATTACCAAAGGAAATGGTATGGCGTCATCCTTTTCCCGGACCGGGACTGGCGGTTCGATGTCTGTGTGCGAAGGAAGAATTTTATCCGGAAGGATATGCCGTGGTTGAAGGCAAAATTAATGATGAAATTGAAAAAACCGGTATTTCGGCCAGGATTTTGCCACTTCAAAGTGTAGGAGTGCAGGGAGATTATAGAACTTACAGGAATCCATTACTTTTAAAAATTAATGATAGCTTGGACTGGAAAATGATTAATCAACTGGCTACCCAATTGATTAATCAAAACGAAATAGTTAACAGAGCGTTGGTACATTGCCGGCCGGTTGAAATTGAACATATGTATGTAAATGAAAGTTTTTTAACGCCTGAAAGAATTGAACTTTTGCAAAAAGCCGATGATATTGTGGATAATTTTATAAAGGAAAATAAGATAAATGATGACATATGGCAGTTTCCGACCGTATTGGCTCCTTTAAGCGTTAATTCAGCCCGGGGAGAAACAGTTATTTTAAGACCGGTTCAGTCTGAAGAAGCAATGACCGCGAATTTTTATCCCATGCAAAAAGCATTGCTTGAAGAATTATGCGATCGTTTAATGGAACTGGATGGAATTACAGCCGTATTTTTCGATGTTACAAACAAACCGCCCGGAACAATTGAATGGGAATAAATTACGAAATCAAAGTAAGAATACCACCCGCAACCAAAGGTATAATTAAATTATCATCAATAATTTTGTCCAATCTGGGTACCATGGCCGACTCCAGAAACATTGCGCCGGTTGCGGCTATAAAGGCTTTATCAAAATCAACAAAAGTGTAAGCGGCAAGAGTGGTTAAAACAATTGCCAGTAATAATCCCTCGTAATGTTTTTCTCTGTTAAACGGTAATTTGTGGTTTCCAAAATAAATGCCAACGATTGGTGAAACCGCGTCTCCAATTACCATTATTGTAATGGCCGCGAAAGCTATGTTGGTTTCAAACAGAATAATTGATAAAAAAATACCCAAAATCATAAAAAAAGCGCCTTTACCCGGGAATCTGTTAATATCTTGCCCTCTTTCAAAATAATGTAAAATGCTATGAATAAGCGGAATTTTATAATGCCTGCTCAGCACAGACAAGATTGCCCCAATTACAAGCACCAAAGCCAAAATTTCAGCATTCAGCAAATCAAATTTAAGAAGAAAAATCAGCAATATTCCCGTTAAAACATGCGTTATTTGCCTTCTGACCTCTTTCTTGGTTTTAGCGTGAAAAATAATTTTCTCGTACAAACTGTATTTTTTTTCCAGCCATAAAATAATATGGGCGATTGAATAACCTATCAAACCGCCGAAAATCACATCGCTGACATAATGCACTCCCAAATATGGACGGCTTATTACAATCAACAAATAAAACGTAATCAAAGAAATTACAGCGAATTTCGATTTAAAAGTTCTCTTTAAAAAAGGTATAAGCGCCATACTGAATGCCGCGTGCATACTGGGAAAGGTATACCCCGTGGCGTATGTGAGAGCTTTAATTTCAAGTTCGGGATTAACGAACGGTCGGTGAATTAAGAATGTCTTTTTCATGAGATAAGCCAATTCAACACTAATCAAGCAAGCCAAAAAAATAAGAACTATTTCTTTGTATTTCTTTGAAAAGACAGCATAGGCAAACAGAGTACTGGTTACCGCGAATAATCCTATGTCTGTAACAAAAAGGTTGATTTGACTGATTAACGGGATGCGATTGTTCTGAATAATTTCAAGTAATGTATTGTCAAAAAGAAGGCTTAACCAGGTTAAAATGAAAGCGGCCAGAATTGTTATGATAGTTCTTGATTTGATCATGTAATTTTAACTCTTATAATATCTTCTTTTTTGAGTGGATAAAACTTGTAACCTATTTGGAAAAAACGGTCTTCGGAGTCAGTGGTTAAATACTGTCTTGTACCTTTTTTTGTGAGCAGTTCGCTTATTTCTTTGTGTCTTTCAAGATATTCTTCAAGACTTTTTGCGACAATTAAGCCCGGATTCGGTACTTTAACTCTTTTTCCCATTATTTTTTTTATTTTTTTTAATAAAACCGGATAATGGGTGCATCCCAGAATCAATGTATCAACATTATAAGATTTTAAAGGCTTAAGATATTTTTTTAGAATACTGATTGTTTCAGGTTTATTGGCATAATCTTCTTCAATCAAGGGGACTAAAAGCGGGCAGGCCCTTTGGTAAACCTCCGCATTGGGGGCTATTTTTTGAATTTCTGTTTTATAACTCTTTGAATTAACTGTACCGCGCGTGCCTATTACTCCAATACTAATTGAATTGGCACCCGCATATTCGGCAAGGGGTCTTAAAACTCCCAAAATCTTTTTGTCCGTAATACCCGGTTTGCGCAAATAATCTTCCTGAATTTCTTTTAAAACCAATGCAGAGGCGGTATTACATGCGATAATTATTAATTTACATCCTTTTTCCAAAAGAAAATCAATGCCCTCGCGTGTAAATCTAAGCACAGAATCATGGCTATGGTTGCCATAAGGTGCTCTGGCACTGTCTCCCAAATACATATAGTCGTATTCAGGCAGGACTTTAGTTAGCTCTTTCAAAACCGTTAAACCTCCAAAACCTGAATCAAAAACGCCAATCATAGAGTAAATTTCATTTATGTGTGATATTTAAACATATTTTTACTTTTTTATCGACTTTTTGTAGTATGATGTATGTATAAAAAAAGACTATGGAAAATGTAGAGAAAAAAAGCGCGGATCTTAAACTTGGAGCAATTTTCGTAATTACGGGAGTTTTAATTGGATTGCTGTTAACAATGCAGTTTAAAAGTTCTATTCCCGCATCCACTTTTGTGTCGGATGAAATAGAAGCACAAAAAGAAATCGTAGACAGTTTTCTGGCAGATCAATCATTATTAAAAAATAAAATAGTGGGGTTGCGTGAAACAATAGCCGAAAAGCAAGACGAAGCCAAAATATATGTGGAAGAAAACAATCTTGAAAAACTAAAACAATTAAAGAATGTAATAGGTCTTGAAAGTATGCGTGGCCCCGGAGTACTAATTTCATTGGATGACGGACCTTTCATCGACAGGAGCAATGCTGAAAGAATTTCACAATCACTGATCAATGCTTCCGATTTGCGTGATGTGGTAAATTTACTGAGAGCGGCTGACGCTGAGGCAATATCAATTAACGATCAACGCATTATTGCGACCACGCCCATTACATCTGTAGGTAACACAATTTTGGTAAATAATTTTCATTTATTGCCACCTTTCGATATTTCGGCAATAGGGGAAGCGGAACTGATACTGCAAAGATTGGATGAAGAAGGCACGCTTACAGATTTAAAAAAACGGGCAAATGAGTTGAAAATAAACATGGATATAGAAATAAAGGATGGATTGATGGTGCCCGCATATAATGGAAACTTATCGACAAAATATTTAAGTAAATCAAACGAATAAAATGAAGCAAAGAATCAAAAAAAGACATATTTTTTTACTGTTAACGGCAGTATTGCTTGGTTTATTAATAGCTTTGCAGGCAAAAACATTTACAAACATAGGTGATGTATTAAACAGAAATGGCAGATCAGATATATTTCGTGAAATACAGGTTTTAAAAACAACAAACGATAACCTGAGCGATGAGGTAAAAAGCCTGGAAAAACAATTGGAAAAGTTGTCCAATAATCAGGATGCTTTAGCTTCGGTCGAAGATGAAATATTAAAATATCAATCATTATCCGGCGATAAAGAAGTTACTGGTCCCGGAATAAATTTAACGATAGAGGGGCAAATAAATTCTATTTGGCTTATTGATATTGTTAACGAATTACTTGCCGCCGGAAGCGAAGCAATTAGCGTGAACGGAATCAGACTGGTAGACTCAACCATTGGCTTTGATACCATTCCAAATGGGCAAATATTGTTAAACAGTGTTATTATCAATTCGCCGTATAAAATTGAAGCTATTGGTGAAAGAGATGTCTTGGAAATGGCAATAAGCCAACCCAATGGTATTTTGGAACGAATGGAGAAAAGCCTCGAAAATGTGTCTTTCGAAGTGCAAGAAAAAGACTTATTAGAAATGGATGCTGTAAGATAATTACCAAATTTTTTATCGATTTTGAAGTAAAATTAACCAGAGTGGTTGTAATAAAAGGAAAATGAATAGTGCGTAAAAATATATACGTTTAGAAATTTTCATTTCTTTTATAGTTTTTTTAGCATTTTCCAGAGTGTTTAGAGCTGTTTCCATTTCAGTTTCAGCATTAAGTCTTGCAGTCGTTTGATCAGCAAGCAATTTTTGATGATCTAAAATTGGAATACTCTCTTTAACCATTGCTTCAAGCTGTCCTACACGGTAATTGGCTGCCTCTAGCCTTTTTCTGTTTATTTTAGCCTCTTCATGCAGTTCTTCATACAGTTTTTTGTACACGTCATTGTCTGATTTCTTGCTTTCTTTTGCTGTTTTTTGTGTTTTTGGAGTAGACAAAGAGTGGACATTTTTTGTCGCGGAACTGTCTACTTTGTCTATAGACATTCCGTTGTCTACATTGTCTACTTTGTGTCTACTTTGAATTCTACCGATTTCCTTTTTATACAGCCATATTCTTCCATTATCCTTCTCAGTTTTTAACTTTCCGGATTTGATGTACCTGTCTACTGTCCTGATTGACACTTTTAGTTGTTTTGCTGCGGTTTTTCTATCGATTTTAGGTGACATTTGCAAATGCTTGATTCTTGGCGATTGTCTATAGACAAAAAGTAGACATGTCTATAGACAGAGTAGACAATTTGTCTACTATTGTCTACTTGTAATGCACAATTATGACGATATTTTAAATATTTACAATTGTAATATTGAATGTATAATGGAAATTATCTTATAATTAAGCACTTTTTCCGAATTGTCATTACAAAAGCATTACAGTAATATTACACCTTTCATTACACTATTTGCCTTTTGCATTACTGTAATGTTATTTGCAAATATGGCTTATGCATACGGTGAAAGGCTAGATCCATATAATTACCCCTCTCGCATCCTTTCTCGCGGTGAAACCGTAGAAATAATCATTAAAAGTTTTGAGCTAAATATTAAGGAAAGAAGTTTTTTACAGTCTTGCAAAAGTGAGCCGGATTATTGTTTTTTTACTTTTTCGGCCATGTCCGACTATGACGGTATTTCCTTTTCTCCGATGCAACTTTATCCGGATGTTACGCTTAATACGCGATATTATGATTCCATTAATACAGCAACAATGCTGGGACTTGCGCACGGCATGCAGAGTATGGAAGGGACTCCATTCTTGCCTCAACATGTAATGACCAGAATTCAGGCCTTAAAACTTATTATGGGAGCTTCGGATCTTATGACATGGAAAGAAAAATTTGAGCTTTCCGAAGCTGACCTGCCAAGTAGACAACCCGATAATTTCGTCTACTCTGATGTCACCATTTATTATCCTGAAAATTGGTGGTATTTCCGCTATTTAAAACGAGCTAATGAGCTTGACATTACACCTGAAAATGAGAAATTTTTACCCAATGAGCCTGTGACCGTTTCGGAATTAAATGATATGATTTCGAATGCTTTAAAAGTGACAGAATCGAATGAGCAAATTCAAGAAGTTTAGTCCGGAACAAATCAAGCAACAAAAACCATCCATTAATGAAGTGCGTAAAGCTGAAAGGATGCCATTTTACTTGATTTTAGACAATATACGAAGCCTCCATAATGTTGGAGCCATATTTCGAACCGCAGATGCCATAATGGCCAAAAAATTGTATCTTTGCGGAATTACCGGTCATCCAACCAATCCTCCCCAAAAGGAGCTTTCTAAAACTGCTCTTGGAGCTTTAGATGTCGTACCGTGGGAGTATTTAAAATCGACATTAGACGTTGTTAAACAGCTGAAAAATGCCGGTATTACAATTTATGCTTTGGAACTAACGGAAAAAAGTGTAAATTACAAAAAAGTTGATATAAAGTTTCCCGCGGCCATGATTGTTGGCAATGAAGTCGATGGAATAACCGAAGAAGTGTTGGATTTGGCTGATTATGCAATAGATATTCCCATGAAGGGACGAGCTAATTCTTTAAATGTATCAACAGCATGTGGCATAGCCGCGTTTGAATTTCTTTATAAATATGAACAAAAAACATAAATACAGATTAGCCGCTTTTTGTACCAGTAAGGAGCATTGTTTTGAAGAGGAGGATTTTGAACGGATTTTGGAGCGAGTAATGCAGACAATAAGTAAAAACAAGGTATTAAATGGAAAACTTACAGGGGGTTTAATTGAACTTACCTTTGTTTCTGATAGCGAAATTAAGCAACTTAATCATGAATACAGGCGAATTGACCAACCAACTGATGTAATTTCATTAAGTTACTTTGATCGGGAACCCTACCCGGGTACCGATTTGGTGGGTGAAGTGTTTATTTCTTATGATTCGGCTTTGAGGCAAGCCAAAGAACGCGGTCATAGTTTTGAGGAAGAAATGGAGTTCCTTTTTGTGCACGGAGTTCTGCATATTTTTGGTTTTGATCATCAAAATAAAACTGAGAGGGATGAGATGTTTGCTCTTCAGGACGAAATTATGGGATCCGATAAATGGCGAGATTTTGTTAAGGATTGAGTATTCTTTATACTTTTTCTAAGTACCGGACGCGCCCGCCATGCGTAATTCCTTGTTTTTTATAGGTTTTACCAGGTTTTTTACTATAACAGCGTTATTTGTAACTTCTAAAATGTCTTTGTAAGAAATGATTTTTGTATCCCAAAAGATGATTTTCAGAAAGCTCTTGGCTACAACGATGGAATTTAGCTGCATAAGTTCGGTGTCGATTGAATAATCTATTACTTTTCCAAGGCGTGTTCCATCTTTCGTTTGCACATTATTGTTGTAAAATTTGATTCCGGATTCGTACTGCTTTTCGATTTTTGGGACTTCCGAAATGTCTATAATGTCTTCCTGCGAGGCAATTTCGACGGTTTTGTCGATTTTTGTAATGTCGGTATTGGCTACTATTTGCCCTTTTCCCTTCGCCGTTATGATAGCCATGATTTTACCCGTATCTGTGTCTAAAATCATGTCGAGTACTCGTGAAATTGGGACGCCCGCGCGTGTTTGTATGATTTGCCCCTGTATTTGCTGAAAATATCTGTTCATATGTTAAGTATATTGCTGTCAGACCGTTGTGTCCAACAGATGGTATTTTCGTCTTTTATTGACTTTAAGCAATTAATTCCCTATAAGTATGGGAGCGACTTTTATGTTGCCGGAAGCTGGGGTGTGTCGCAGTTGGAGCGCCCGCGGCCAAAAAAAGTGGCGCATGGCGCGCTAAATGAAAAAGGTTCATTTTAAATTAAGTTGAAAAGTAGTATTTTGTCGGGGTGTGGCGCAGTTGGCTAGCGCGCATGGTTTGGGACCATGAGGTCGGAGGTTCGAGCCCTCTCACCCCGACCATTGAGGGTTTTGTTTAAATCTTATTTTTTTACTGTACGATAATTTTACCTTGCTGTCAAAGAATGGGGTTGACAAAAACCCGCACATAACAACGTTTTGCGCGGGTCTTGATTTTTTTGTTGAATTCTATTGATCTCCTCCTGCACCAAGTCCACCAAGAACAGTGTTAACAAGGGCAAATGATAGAAGAATGATCACAATACCGATAATTGAGTAAAGAATAATCTTTTTTCCTTTATCGATGCTTTCTTGATTACCTGCAGCGGTAACATAAAGAATACCACCGTAAATGATCATAATAACGGCAATAATACCAAGGAAACCTAGGAAAAAGTTCAAGAATGTAAGAACCAGGTCACGTAGAGATCCTTGTCCGCCTGTAGCATCGGCAATTCTACCTGGTGCATCACCGGGAGAAATTAATTGAGCCATAGCGGGAACTGTATTGAATAAGAAAACTGTAACCGCGGCTGAAGCGCCTACAGCTGCTTTCTTTACAGAAGATAGGGATATTTTTGACATATTTTTTTTGGTAAAAGTAATATTTTTGTTTATTCTTCTTAAAATTATACCAGTAAATACTCCTAAACACAAGTGGGGAGCAGGTTTTATTGACATTGGAGGGAGTATCTAATATCATCCTTCTGCTATTGTTCTTTGTAACAGTCAATAAACCTTTTTGTTGAGCCACCTTAGCTCAGCTGGTAGAGCAGCTGTTTTGTAAACAGCATGTCGTCGGTTCGAGTCCGACAGGTGGCTCCATTTTTTTCAGTCAAAAAGGAAAGGGCAGGTACCAAAGCGGTCAACTGGGACAGACTGTAAATCTGTTGGCATTAGCCTTCGGGGGTTCAAATCCCTCCCTGCCCACCATTTCAACCCCATTCTTTGACTCACCATGCTTTTTCACGTGGCATAGTATTATTTAACAAAATAGCCGCTTAAATGAATCGCATTTTTTTGTTTTTTTATTGTTACATAATTTTTTTGATGGTGAGTCAAAGAATGGGGTGTTTTATTTTTGTCGCTCTGTTTCACCTAATTCTTGTAACAATGAAATCACTTTTTCCAAAATTTCATCGTCACCCATTTTAAAGGCTTCTTCATAGGCGTGGGCGGCTTTTTGTTTTTTTGATTCCATTTCGTATATTTGTGCTTTAGTGCGTTGCAGTTTAATTAATACTTTTCTTTTTTCAGCAGTCAGATATTGGTCCTGAAAAGTTAAAGCTTCATCATTTCGCCCCTCATATTTGAGGATTTCAACAACCGCTTCGGCGGCTTCAATACTTTCATATCCTCCGTTTTCGGCAATTTCCATTAGCTTTTTCAGTGTTCTTGCAGGAGTTGTAAAATATTCAAGTCTTAATCTGTGAATCCCCGACTGCTCATCTGTTAAATGGTCGCGGATTTTACTTCTGAACAGGTTAATAAGTGCCAGAGGAGCTTGGTAGGAAAAGACTCCGCTTAGTAAATATCGAGACTTGGTGAAACCTACTCTTTTTTTTCTTTTTCTTGGCGCTAAACTGTAAAGAGCTTCTAAATAAAGATTTAGATGTTCCTTTTTTCCCATTTTTATTTTCAGGAGTGAAGGGTTCAGGGTGAGCCATTTTGAAAATAATGTCAATTTTAAAAAAATGATAAAGCAAAGGCCCCCGTCTGTCAGGACGGGGGCGAACTTCGACCGGGAGCGCACAAATTGTGACTCTTTGGTACGCATTGGCACTCACCTTATCGAACTTTGCTTTGTTTTAACGTCCGGTTTCCCAGGCCGGACGGTATTTTCTCAGTTGTAGGTCACGAACTGCAGTCGGCGTGCGCCGGCGCGGAACGCGTCGGCATCCCAGGGTTTGCCCTCGCCCATCTGCCTTTCCGAGATGTACTGATGGCCACCTTCACAGGTGACCAGCAGACGACGCGGTGCTGTGTCGGGCAGGTACTGCAATGAGCACCCGCGTGGAAGATCGCAAGACCGGACGCTGAAGCGTCCAACCTGACAATCCATTTTGCCGGGCAGACCGGCTTTTGTGACCGCAGGAGTCACCGGAGCCGCGCGCTTGCCGCTGGCGAGGCCGTCTTCCGTGGCGGTGGACACCGGGATAACCGGCATCTCGATCTCGGTTTCGTTCACCTGAGGCGGTGAACCGAGACTTGCCACGAGTTCCGGCCCGAAATAGGACCCTGCGAAGCAGAGTCCCAAGCAGGCCAGTACGACTGCGAAGGCCGCGAGAATTCCCAAACCGCTGATGCCGCGCCTCTCTTCATCCGGAGGATCCTCATTGGGCGGTGGCTGGGGGTCAGGCGGCGGTTCGGGCACTTCGGGCATTCCTTCCGTCGGAAGCGGCGGAGGCTGAGGACCCGGTTCGGTGGTTCCAGGGCCGGGAGCCGCTTGCTGAGGCTTGGACCGGGACGCGGGCGGTTCGGAGCTCGACACTGTCGCAGGGAAGAAGCCGGTATTGCGACCTTCTTCTTCAATGTCGGCGCGCAGCTCGTCGAGAGAGAGCTGTACGCCAATTTTTGCAGAGATGATTGCCAGAGCATTTTGCGCCCTGGTATCGTCGTCCACCAGTTGGTCGCCATTGACGAGAAAGGCGACCGCTTGCTCCATCTCGTCATCCCAAATCAAATGGGACTCGCCCGACTTGCGGACGACCCAGTTTCCAACCTTGTCTTTCATGCTTTCCATTTGCTAACCTCCTGCCTTGCGGCAAGTCAAACCGCGCAAGCGCGGTGGCCGCAAGACGGCCAAAACTGTTTTTTAAGATAAAAGTTGATAAGATGAATGTGCCAAAATCAGTCAAAAATTCAGCCAACTAAAGATGAAATTTTTAACAAATGTCGGCACATTATCGTTTGCCTGATTGTAAAAGATCAAGCTGCTTGGACGATAATTTGTCTTTTAATTCCGGTTCTTTTTGCAGAATTAATTTTGCTACCATTAATTGGTACGGATCCTGACCGGCATCATACTCATCAAAAACGGCTCTTAATTTCATTTCACCAATATCCAGTCTTGCCTGTCTAACGATTTCAGCTTCAGTCTGTTCCATTTCCGAGTAGTCAAATTCGACGATGTAAGACAAATCATCTGTTCGCTCAGTGTTCAAAATTTCATTAACACGGACTCTATATTTTTGTATCAACATGGCCTTTTCAAGCGCCTCTTCAGTAATGCCCAAATCCTCGTATCCATCGATAAATTTTTGGCCCTGACGAGCAAAATAACAATCCATTATTACTTCCTTAAAAAATTGCGCTTCATAACCCGAAACGGCTTTTTCGGCACACACCTTAGCCACTTCAATAGCGCGGGCAATCCATTCATTTTTTAATTCTCTCCACCCAGACAAACCAAGTCTGTCCATTCTTGCTGCAAATTGTTCATTTTCAATCAAATCCAGGTAATCACTATTTAAAAATATGGAAAGAGCCTTCAAAGAATGATCATCTTTCAGGGCAACAATGTGATCTGCCAATTCTTCGGATTGCCTTATTGTCTGTGCTCTTATTATACGTAAGGCTTGTTCATGGTTCAAAGCGGCTTGACTTGCCTGTTTGTCCTCTTCTATTTGAGCCAGTCTGGATTGTTCTTTTACAGCTTCTAAATTCCACATTTTTCTTGCCTGTTCTTTGGCTGATAAAATGGTTCCATAGTATTCGTCATAGGCTTTGGCGGGATCATCAATTTGCACCAATTCGCTGGCTGTAAATAGCTGTCTTGGATCTTGATTAGCGCTTTCAATCCATTCAATGGCTTTAATCAGTTCCTCGCTTTCCGCATGTTCACCCAGTTTATAGAATTCTTCACGTGCGGTTTGCAAAATTAATCGCTTCATAAATAATATAAATTGATCAGATGGATTCAAATCTATATCATACATTTTTGCATATTCTTTAAGCTCATTTTCATTTAAAAACGCATCTATTCTGCTGTTATCGGTAACCGTACCAAGAAGACCATTAATTAATTCCATTTTATTGTAGCAATTATGGTCCGCGAGTCTTGCGAATGTTTCTCTTACTTTTAAAATCGTTTCTACCCTACTAACGTACATTTTGTTATCATCGGCAGATAACATTGCCGGATTCAAATAACCTTGTTCCACCATAATGGCTATTTCAAGAGCTCCCACTCGATGCAAACCGGCTTCCATCCTGCTTTTAGCGTCTGCTTCAGCTTCACGCGCGGTTGGTAAAGTTGGCCCCTTTTTTTTATTACGCACAATGCTCAAAGGCCATATACTGTATGTTTTGGCTTGCTCGTTTGAACCGGTTTGAGAAGCTATGCGCATATAAATGTGTGCCAATTTGTAGGCGTGTGCTTTAATTTCATCTTCATATAGCTGATAATTAATCTCTAATTTATTCGGACGATCACTTAAATTCATTATCGCCCTTATAGCCGAAAAATTAGCTGAAAGGTGCAATCCTTCAATGGGAGGAAGATTTCGCATCTGGTCGGCAAAGCCTTTTTTTACAGCTTCTTCACGCTTATACATAGCCGAAATGATACCTGTTACATTATTGACAACAAAATCATCGGATAAATTGTTGATTTTGCTCAAACTGGTAGTCCATTTTTCGGAAATGGCTTTCCTTATTTTTGATTTGATTTCAAGGAACTTTTTTGGCTCAAGCATATTTTGGTTAAGCATTTGGTCCAGCTCGGAAAGAATTCTTTCATATTTTTCAAGCGTTAATGCTTCTTTCTCAAACACGCGCAATAAGTGTTCACAGCGCCTTTCCGCTACTTTTGTAATTGCATTCACTGAATACGCGCAATTGAATCCCGCAACTCTTAAAGTATAATTGTCCCGTTCAACTTCATACCCGGTTCTTAATTTGTAAATACGCATTTTTAAAAGTTTTTGACCCTTATCATTTTTTACCGCCACATTTCCATTGGGATCATAAAGCGTCAATTCTCCTGTTCGAGAATCGAAATATATTTGTGCAATTTGCTTGGGTAAATGTTGTCTTACCTTTGCCGCATCATAAACTGATAAAGGCAATGTGTTGTTTTTGTCGGCACCGAAATCTGTCCTGCCAGTTAAAATTGGATGCAAGTGAGGTGTCACGCTTTTGTGGTTGGCGTTTTCAATTATTAAAGCCGGACCCAAAAAACCAATCGGTGCCGTTAAAGGTTCTTCGTTAAATTCGACGGTAAAAGTGTCATAACCTCTTTCCGCCTTGATCTTTTCAATTAAATCCTGTCTTACTTTGCTGTCTTCCAAAGCCTTTATTTGTAAATCCATTTGAGCTGATCGGTCTTGAAATATTTTTTTCTTTCTTTCCTCGTATTCAGCTTGAAGCTTGTCATCAATCCGCTTTGAAGCAAATTCAAGTCTGTGACTTGGCCATGATTTTAATGTTTGTTGATCGAATGAAAGTAATTTCGCGTAGTTACTTCTTGCCCTGTCTCTATCTTGTTTTGGAATAGGCGCTGAAGCTGTTCGCATGTATTCCTCCATTAAAACCGGTACTTTTCTGTCGAGATAATTTGTAATTTCGTTCTCTGTGAATTCCGCTGAAGGATCGATGCTAAAATATATTTCTTCCTGACCTATTTGATAAAAAACATCAGTTTCCATTTTGGTCATCATGTTATGCGATGCCGGACTTACTGTTTGTGGATTATCTGTCATGGGGGTAAATGATCCCCTCAATGCGTGAAGGGAGAATGTACCATTTTCTTTCCTTATGAAGCCGTGGAAATCTTTAATTGCTTTCGCCTGTCCGGGTGAGACTATGTTATTCAAAACGTCTGAACCAATTCCAAAATCCCGATCCCCAAGCAAATCGGTATAAAGAGGAATTCTTTCAATAATTTCAAAATCCTTATCTAAAATGTAAATGCCGGGTACGTGGATCTTTTTTTCCCGCTCCACCTGCTTTTCTTTAATATCAGTGTCGGAGCCGAGCTGTTCTATTTGCGCCATTACATCGGCTACCGATTGTTCACTCGCAGGTTTGCTCATAAGGCCTGTTGTTTCAGCTTTACTCCCCTTTAGTCGCTCCCCGCTGACATCTGATGCGGGCGGTGGTTCGGAAGGTATGTATGCTGACATATCCAAAGTCTTTGCCGGTGCATATAAATCTTCAGGCAAATGTGTCGCTCCTGTTCCATAGGGAGGAGGAAGCGTATCATTTGATAATAAATCTGCGTCGCGGACTTCGGTGGAATCTGTTTCTCGATCAACTCTATTTTTATGCTTCTCGGATCCACCTTCTTTTAAATTTTGTAAGTCTATTTCACCACTTGATTGTTCAAGAAGTTCTTCCTGTTGTTCAGGACCCATAATTATGGTTGGGCTGGTATCTCTGAACCCTACGCCTTGATTGTCCACAGGCTCATCATCCAGGTCAATCTTTAACTTTATGGATGAGGTTAAAACTTCAGCCTTAATTAGATCCGCCTTTATAAGTACACTGGCAATATGCCTTATTTCATTCACACTTTGGAATGCTGCAGGCATTGATGCTTCCGGGTGGTCAGTAATACCCATGTCGAATCCTCGTAATGAAAGCAATTGTTTAAATTTGGAAATTATCAATTTTTCCACTATTTTTTTTGCGCGTTTTTTAATTTCCGTATCGGATAAAAAAACGCCTTTAAAAATCGGAAAATCATCGATTGTAATTGAATCTTCGTGCAGTCTGGCAATCAATTCTTTTAAAGCTGTTGTAAATATTTCATAATGTGAGCATTTTAATAAGTCCGTGTTATTCATACGACCTATGGCTTTCACAGTTTCGTCATTATCGAGATATTTACTTTGACAAGAAAAAGCCGATTCAAGCTGGATTAATTTGTGTCCCAGTTCTTTTTTTAAAAGTAAATTTTCGTCTGAAATTTCGGCATGTTCCCTTCTTTTTGGCATATTTTGGGCACATAATAATTAATAAGGAGTGAGTTTTGCACTATTTTTATAATTAGTCAAGCGTTTATGGTAAAAAAAAGGCGTTTCCCTCACCTTTTTTAATTCAAATAACATGCAGTTATTACTTCTCGAAAAACACGGGCAATATTAGCGGCTGTCGGTTAAGCTTGTCATGAATATGCCTGTCCACGGTTTCTTGAATATATTTTTTTATTTCCTGTCTTTTCGCGTCCGGTCTTTTTTCAAGAATCTTTTTATAAGCGTTTTGACTAGTCTCCGTGATTTCTTTAACCAGTTTTTCGGATTCCTTCATATAAATAAAACCTCTTGAAATAATATTCACTTCATCGAGCAATTTTTTGGTTTTTTGATTAACCGTAAACAGCAATACAATTACTCCGTTCTGAGACAATTTTTGTCTATCCATAATGACGTTCGCGCTGACATCGTCAACGCCGTATCCATCTACCAAAACGTATCGGTTGGGAATAATTTCTTTTTTTGACACAGCATTGCCATTTTCAATTTCAATAACATGTCCGTTTTCAAGCATGACAACTTGATCATCGGCATACCCCATACCCTTTGCAATTTCACCGCATCCGGTACGCATAAAAAATTCGCCATGTATAGGAACAACATTTTTTGGCTTAACAAAGCTGATCATAAGTTTCACGTCTTCTTCCTGCCCATGGCCGGAAGAGTGCACGTCCATAATTTTATTGTCGATGACTCTGGCTCCCAGACGCGTCAGATTGTTCATGACGTTAAAAATCGCCCGCTCATTACCCGGGATTGGAGAAGATGACATGATAACGGTATCTCCTTTTTTTATTTTGATTTTAGGATGCTCCTGTAAAGCCATTCTGCTTAAAGCGGCAACGTTTTCGCCCTGGCTACCCGTGGTTAAAATGATAGTTTTTTCATCTGGAAATCTATGCGCCTTTTTTGCTTCAAAAACAGTATCCTGAGGCACGTGCAAATAACCAATTCTTTTTGAAATAATGAAATTTTCAACAAGACTGCGGCCACTTAAAACGACTTTACGATCGCATTTCATGGCTATGTCTATTATTTGCTGTAAACGTCCGATTTGAGATGCGAATGATGCGATAATGATTCTTCCGGGACAGCTTTTTACAATGTTTTCAAGCGACTGGCCAATGCGCTGTTCTGTAATGGTGTGACCGGGCTTCAATGCATTTGTGGAATCAATGAAAAGGGCCGCAATATCTTGATGCTGCAATTGACTGATTTTATCGAATTCCGCGGGTTTTTGCAGACCCGAAGGGGTCATGTCAAACTTGAAATCTCCGGTGTGAACTATGTTACCCGCCGGTGTTTTGACCACGACTCCCATTGAATCGGGAATACTGTGGTTA